>JALYJS010000444.1 GCA_030799345.1 Pseudomonadota bacterium
AGAACGCGCTCGAGTCCGGAAGCCATGAAACGCCGGTGAACTTGGTGTCGCCGATCACCTCCGGCAGGTCCTTGCCGGTGTCGACCTCGCGCACGCGCCAGGTATCCCAGTCGGTGCCGCCATCGGAAACGGCGTAGGCGACATAGCGTCCGTCCAGGCTGATCGAATAATCGGCAAGCGAAGCCGTGCCGTCCGCGGACAGCGCATTCGGATCGACCAGCACACGCGGCGCTGCACCTTCGGCGCCGGTCCAGTACAGGATCCCCTGATTCTGCTTGCCGCTTTTTTCGACGAAGAAAATGCGCTCGCCGCGCTTGACCGGCATGCGCGACTTGTCATCCATCCAGCTGTAGCCGTATTGCTCGTAATCCCAGAGCGCAGTCAGCCGCTCGCGGATCATCTCGCGCGCCGGAATCGCATCGAGATAGGGCTGCGCCAGGTCGTTCTGCGCCGCGATCCACCTGCTGAGTTCAGGGGAAGTGGTTTCCATCCAGCGATACGGGTCGGCGACTTCGGTGCCGTGCAGCGTGTCAATGACCGGACCGCGTTCCGTTGCCGGATAGCGCAGGACGGCGGACCCGGTGGAATCGTCGGCGTGGCTCACGCCGGGTCCCGCGACGAGCGCGAGCATTGCAAAGCCGTAAATGACATGACGGTACACCGTGCTTACACTCCGGGTGGATTCTGGCCGAAAGTTTACCAAATCCCACCGCGCTGACCGGTGCCCACTGCGACAGGACGGAGTAAAGATGCGTTCATTGGTGATTGGTGTTACGGCCAGCCTGGCCCTCGCGCCCGCCTCGGCAAAGGACCTGACGATCGAACGGCTGTTTGATGCGCCGGATCTGCAGGGCCCGTCGCTCCGCCAGACGCGGTTCTCGCCGGATGGCCGGCTCGTGAGCTATCTGCGCGCGCGCGACGACGCGCCCACCGAATTCGATCTGTGGGCTTATGACATCGCCGCGAAAACGCACCGGCTGCTGGTCGATTCGCGGCTGCTGTCGCCGGCTGAGGAAACGCTGTCGGCGGAGGAGGAAGCGCGCCGCGAACGCCAGCGCATCGCGGCATTGCGCGGCATCGTCGAATACGAGTGGGCGCCCGATTCGCGGTCGCTGCTGTTTCCGCTCGGCGGCGACCTGTATCACTACGAACTGGCGAAATCGGCGAGCGCTGCCGTTCGACGCCTGACGGCGACCGATGCGTACGAGACCGACTCGCAATTCTCGCCACAGGGGCGGTTTGTCAGTTTCATCCGGGACCAGGACCTGTACGCCGTCGAAGTCGCAACCGGCGTCGAGCGGCGCTTGACGACCGGCGGCGGCGGGCTCGTGAGCCATGGCATGGCCGAGTTCATTGCCCAGGAGGAGATGAACCGCGACACCGGCTACTGGTGGTCGCCCGACGAGCGCCACATCGCGTATACGCGCGTGGACGAATCGCCGGTCGCCGAGGTCGAGCGCTTCGAGATCGGCGCAGACGGCGTACGTGTCTTCAAGCAGCGCTATCCGGCGACGGGGCATGCGAACGCCGAGGTCAAGCTCGCGATCCTGGCGCTCGAGACGGGCGAAGTCGCCTGGGCCGATCTTGGCAACAGGGATTACTACCTCGCGCGCGTCGACTGGTTCCCGGAGAGCAACCGTGTGCTGGTGCAACGACAGTCGCGCGACCAGAAGCGGCTCGACGTGTTGTCGTACCCCGTCACCGGCGGTGCGGGCCGGCAGATGTTCTCCGAGCGCAGCGACACCTGGGTGGCGCTGCACGATGACCTGTATTTCCTGCCGGAGCGACGCGAACTGCTCTGGACCTCCGAGCGCAGCGGCCACAATCACATCTACCGCTACGATTACAGCGGCCTGCTGGTCGGGCCGGTCACCGCGGGCGACTGGGACGTGGTCGGCGAAATGCAGGCGCCGGCGGTACGCGGAATCGACGAGCGGCGCGGCCGTGTTTATTTCATGGCGACGCTCAAGTCGCCGCTCGAGCGGCAGCTTTACGTCGTCGATCTCGACGAGGGCCCGAAAAATCCGCCGGTCGCGCTGACTAGCGGCGACGGCTGGAGCAACGTCACCATGACGCGCGATGCGCGGCGTTTCCTGCTCGGCTACAGCGACCCCGGGCAGCCGCCGCAGGTCTCACTGCACGACGCGAGCGGCAAGCGTCTCGCCTGGCTGGTCGAGAATCGGCTGGACGGGACGCACCCGTACGCGCCCTATCTCGACCGGCACGTGCTGCCCGAATACGGCACCCTGCCGGCCGCCGACGGTACGCCGCTGTACTGGCAGCTGCACAAGCCGGCTGGCTACGAGCCGGGCAAGCGCTATCCGGCGGTGCTGCTCGTCTATGGCGGTCCGACGGTCCAGTCGGTCATGCGGCGCTGGGGCGAGCGCCGCGGCAGCCAGACCGCGCAGCTCCTGACGCAGCGCGATTATGTCGTATTTGCCATCGACAACCGGGGCTCCGGTGGGCGCGGGCAAAAATTCACCGAGGCGCTTTACCGCCGGCTCGGCGGCGTTGAAGTCGAAGATCAGCTGCGGGGTGTCGCCTGGCTCAAGGAACAGCCGTTCGTGGATCCGGCGCGCGTCGGCGTCTACGGCTGGAGCTATGGCGGCTACATGACGCTCATGTTGCTCGGACAATCGCCGGGCACGTTCAAGGCGGGCATCGCGGGCGCCCCGGTGACGGACTATCGCCTCTATGACACGCATTACACGGAGCGCTATCTCGGCACGCCGCAGGACAACCCAGAGGGTTATCGCCTCTCGAACGTGTTGACTTACGCCGGCGAGATCCGCGACCGGCTGCTGATCATGCACGGCATGGCGGACGACAACGTGCTGTTCACGAACACCACGCTATTGATCCCGGCCCTGGTCGCCAGCGGGCAACCGTTCGAGGTCGTTCCCTATCCCGGCAGCCGGCACGGCGCGCTGACCTTCCGCGACACCGGCATCCACGGCTGGAAGACCATCCTCGACTTCTTCGACCGGCATCTCTGATCGGTGCCGGGTCGTAGTTTCGTAATCTAGAAAAGGGATGCGACCCCTTCTCTAG
>JALYJS010000445.1 GCA_030799345.1 Pseudomonadota bacterium
AGATAGAACAGTCGATCTGCTTTCTCAAGGTGATCCAGCGCAAACGAGATGTCGCCGGCCAGCTCTTCGAGGAGGCGTAGTTCCTGCTCGCTGAAGAAATCCAGTTCAGAAGTAATCAGCGCGAGACAACCCATGGGTTTGTCGTCGACAACTAGTGGCAGCGCGACGATTCCCCGAAGTCCCTGCGCGAGCATCTGCTCGCGATACTGAATGGGGCGCGGGTCGGTCCTGATGTCATTGCTGAACTGGATCTTGCCCTGACGGATCGCCGAGGCGGCCATGCCGTCATCGGCGGGATCGGGACCCATCACCGGCTTCAGCAGCGCGGCGAGGTCGGCCCTCCTGCCGGCAAAGGCGAGCGGGCGGATTTCGCCGTTCGACGGATTCAGCCATCCGATCCAGGCGAATTCAAAGTGACCGAACTGGGTAGCCAGCCGGCAAGCTTCGCGGAACAGCTCGTCCCGATCGCGGACGCGCACGATCAGCGTATTGATGCTGCTCAACACCGCGTAGACACGATTCAGGTGCTCTATCTGCGCGGCCGCGGCATGACTCTCCGTGACGTCGCTCGCCGTGCCGACGATGCGGCCGCCGGGGAGTTCCGCGTCCAGCACCGGAAATGTGCGCAGCCGTATCCAGCGAAGCGAGCCGTCGTGTAGCTGGATGCGGTACTGGAAATCGGCCGCCTGCTCGCCGCCGGCGATCCGCCCGAATTCACTGCGGACTCTGCCGGCATCTTCCGGGTGGATCGCTTCCATCAGGATGTCCATGCAACTCGATGCCTGTGGGTTGCTCTGGCCCCAGATCTGCGAGTACGCGGGGCTCAGGTAGATCAGTTCCGTAAGATCCGTGGACGCGACAAAGAACGCGTCCTGTATGTTCTCCGCCAGCTGCCGGAAACGCTCCTCGCTGGCCTGCAGGCCGGTGGTCGCACGTTCGCGCTCAGTAACCTCCTCCTGCAGCAACCGGGCGCGGTTCTGCAGCTCCGCGTACAGACTGCCGTTCTCGTAGATCCGCCCCACCTGGGCCCCGAGGATCGAGAACAGCCGTTCGTCGTCTTCGCTGAACTCGTCCGCTCCGACCTTGTCCGCGAGGCAGATCCAGCCATACGCCTGCGTCAGCGAGACCAGCGGGACCGCGAGGAACGCCTGGGCGCGGGGATACGATACCGGCAGCCCGGCGTCAATCGTGGCGCCGTCGTTCCGCGCGATCCGCCAGGACTTGCGGTTTGCGAATACGCGGCCCAGCGCGCCTGCCTCCATGACGGGCCGTTCGGGCTGGGCGCTGGCCGAACTGAGGCCACTGACGGCGAAGATGGACTTCCCGTTGCCGAGCTTGTCCCGCGCGGCCAGCACGGCATACTTCGCCCCGAACAGCTTGCGTGCGCCATGGCACATCTGCTCGAGCAGCACGCGTGGCTCCCGCTCCGAGGCGAGCTTGACCTGCAGCTCGGTCAGCGCGGCAAGTTTGGCGTTTGCGGTCTCGAGTTCGCCTGTCTTCTGCCACAGCTTGTCGGTCAGCAGCCGCAGGTGCTCGGTGTCGTACTGCTCGGGAACGCGCGCAACGATGTCGACGTTTTCGCCAGAAACGATTTCTTCGATGGTCCGCAGGATCACTTCCGGCTCGCAGGGTTTGATCAGGACGCGCACGACATGCCCGCTCTCGGCGAGCCGGAGCGCTTCCTTCTCGTGATAGCTCGCCGTGTAGAACACGACCTTGGTGGCGCTCAGTTCCGGATCGTTGCGCAGGCGGCGGACGAACTCGTAGCCGTCCATCGTCGGCATCAGGATGTCGGAAATGACGAGCTGCGGCCGCTGCGTGCGAACGCATTCAAGCGCCTCATGCCCGTCGGCCGCCTGCAGCGGTTCGTGCCCGCCAAAACGCGCCAGCGTGACCAGCAGTTCCCGGTTCGTGGCATCGTCGTCGACGATCAGCACCCGGGCCATTCAGGCTGTCCGGGGCGTTCGCGGCAGCGCGATCCATCGATCGATATCGCCCAGGAAGCAGTCGGGATCGATCGGCTTTGTCATGTATTCAGTGAATCCCGCAGCCATGACGGATTCGCGGTCACCGGGCATCGAATAGGCGGTCACCGCAATTATCGGAACCGGCTGCCAGTCCGAATTGGACTGCAGC
>JALYJS010000458.1 GCA_030799345.1 Pseudomonadota bacterium
TTGCCGAGATCGACGGCAGCGCCGTGCCGCCGACGAATACGTGCCGTGCCGGGCGGGCCAGGCGGGCGCCGTCGCATTCCGGGCAACGACGCGTGCCGAGATAGCGCGCGAGTTCCTCGCGCACCGCCATGGATTCGGTCTCGTGATAGCGGCGCTCGAGATTCGGGAGGATGCCCTCGAACTTGTGTTTGCGCCTGGTCGTCCGACCGCGCGAATCGAAGTAGCGGAATTCGATTTCCTCGCCGCCGCTGCCTTCCATCAGCACTTCCCGCGCCCGCGGCGGCAGGTCGGCGTAGGACGCTTCCGGATCGAAACGGTAGTGATCGGCGAGCGCCTGGATCATCTGGTAGTAGTAGGCATTCCGCCGGTCCCAGCCGCGCACGGCGCCGCTCGCGAGCGAGAGCTGCGGATGCGAGACGACGCGATCCGGATCGAAGAACTGCTTGATGCCGAGGCCGTCGCAGCCCGGGCAGGCGCCATGCGGATTGTTGAACGAGAACAGCCGCGGCTCGAGTTCCGGCAGCGAATAGCCGCAGACCGTGCAGGCGAACTTGTCGGAGAACAGCAGTTCCTCGCGCATCGGATCGTCGAGGAAGGCGATGCGGGCCACGCCTTCGCCGAGCCGGAGCGCCGTCTCGAAGGACTCGGCGAGGCGCTGTTGCAGGTCCGGGCGCACTTTCAGGCGGTCGATCACGGCCTCGATGGTCTGCTTGCGCTTCGGGTCGAGCTTTGGCGTCGCGTCGAGCTCGACATAGCGGCCGTTGATGCGCGCGCGCACGAAGCCCTTGCCGCGCAGCTCCTCAAGCACCTGCAGGTGCTCGCCCTTGCGGCCGGCGATCACCGGCGCGAGCAAGGCAATCGCCGTGCCTTCCGGCAGCGCCAGCACCTGGTCGACCATCTGGCTCACGGTCTGGGCGCTGAGGTCGAGCCCGTGATCCGGGCAGCGCGGGATGCCGGCGCGCGCGTACAGCAGGCGCAGGTAGTCGTAGATCTCGGTGACCGTGCCGACGGTCGAGCGCGGATTGTGCGAAGTCGATTTCTGCTCGATCGAGATCGCGGGCGACAGGCCCTCGATCGAATCCACGTCCGGCTTTTCCATCATGGACAGGAACTGGCGCGCGTAGGCGGAGAGTGATTCCACGTAGCGCCGCTGGCCTTCCGCATAGATCGTATCGAAGGCGAGCGACGACTTGCCGGAGCCTGAAAGCCCGGTGAATACGATCAGGCGGTCGCGTGGCAGCTCGAGATCGAGACCCCGGAGATTGTGCGTGCGCGCGCCGCGGATGAGGATCGATTTAGACATTGGGCAGCCTGATAGAATAGCCCGCCCGTTCCGGGCACCGCAAAGGGATTTCCAGTGGCCTTGCCGTCTGGCGCGGCGCTCCTGCCCGCCGAGCGTCGTGTCGTTGCATCCCTGGCTGCGATCTACGCGACGCGGCTGCTCGGGCTCTTTCTGCTACTGCCGGTCCTCGCGTTGCACGCGGGGTCGTTGCCCGGCGGAACGCCCTTGCTCGCGGGGCTCGCGGTCGGCGCTTACGGCCTCGCGCAGGCCATCATGCAGATTCCATTCGGCGCGTGGTCGGACCGCATCGGGCGCAAGCCGCTGATCGTCATTGGACTCGTGCTGCACATCGCCGGTTCCGCACTCGGTGCCGTTGCGGGCAGCGCCTTGGCGGTAATTGTCGCGCGCATCGTGCAGGGACTCGGCGCGGTGTCGGGACCCGTGATGGCGCTGCTCGCCGACCTGACCCGGCCGGCGTCCCGGACGCGCGCGATGTTGATCATCGGCATGAGCATCGGCGCGTCGTTCGTGCTGTCCCTGGTCGCGGGACCGTTGCTTGCGGGCGCAATCGGCGTATCGGGCGTCTTCCTGCTGATCGGTGCGCTGGGGGCACTCGCGCTCGGCATTGTGCTGTTCGCCGTGCCGGCGGAGCCGCCGCGGCCCGCGCGGCCTGTCGCTCGCTCGTGGCGGAGCGTGCTGACCCGGCCGCTCATGCCCTATTTCGCCGGCATCTTCGTGCTGCACCTGACGCTGACCGCGACTTTCATCGCCGTGCCGTATGCGCTGCGCGATGTGCATGGCATCGAGGCCGCGCGCCACTGGCTCGTGTATCTCGCCATATTTGGCGCATCGCTCCTGCTGACCCTCCCGTTCGTGCTGTGGTCAGAACGCAGCCGCGACGCGGGCCGGGCGGCAGTCGCGGCGGGCGCGCTGCTGGCCGCGGCGCTGCTCGCGCTGGCCTGGGGCGAGGGCGATCTCGTCGGCCTTGCCGCCGCACTCGCCCTGTACTTTGGCGCGTTCAATTTCCTCGAGGCGCGCTTGCCCGCGGCGCTGACGGAAGCCGCGGGCGAGTCCTCGCGGGGCGCAGCGCTCGGTGTGTTCGCGACCTGCCAATTCGCGGGCGCGTTCGCCGGCGGCGTCGTCGGCGGGGCGCTGCTTGGCACCCGCGCGGCCGGACCCGCGATCTTCATCGCGGGCGCCATCGCGGTGCTGGCCTGGCTCTCCGGCGCGATTTTTAACAGAGGCGCCCGATAACCGATGCGCCGGCCGGCGGCGGGCGACTACAATTGCGTGACCGGACAATAAAAGGGGATCGTCATGGCCCGCGGCATCAACAAAGTCATCCTGATCGGCCACCTGGGACAGGATCCCCAGCAGCGCGCCATGCCATCCGGAAAAGCCGTCGTCAATCTGCGCATGGCGACCACCGAACAGTGGCGCGACAAGCAGACGGGCGAGAACAAGGAAGCGACGGAATGGCATAACGTCGTGATGTTCGACCGCCTGGCGGAGATCGCCGCCGAGTATCTGCGCAAGGGCTCACAGCTTTACATCGAAGGCCGGCTGCGCACGCGCAAGTGGCAGGACAAGGAAGGCCAGGACCGCTACTCGACTGAAATCGTCGCGAACGAGATGCAGATGCTCGGAGGTCGCGGCGGTGCCGGTGGCGGCGGAGGCGGCGGCGAGCGCAGCGCGCCGCGCGGGGAGGCCGCCAGTCCGCGCCAGGAGCCGGCGGGCGTAGCCGAATCTTTCGACGACGATATCCCTTTTTAGGCCGGAAACGCCTCTTTATGTGACCGGTTTGGCGTCCTGCCGGGCCGCATTAAGTCACCATCGGGCTGATTTACCTTAGGGAGATCGTGCCCGATGGCGCTGGACCAGGACCAGCTTCCAGAGAGCCCGTTACGCGAGGCTCTGGCGACGTGGTTTGACCGCACGTCGGGCTGGCTCGTGCTCGTCTGTATTGCCGTTGCGGGCTTCGCCGCTTTCCCGGGTTCCGGGTTGCGGGCGGCCTCGGGCGCGACGCTTGCGCTCGTGCTGATCGCGGTGGCGTCGGTCGCCGCCATCGCCGTCGTCTGGCAGGCATCCCTGTTGCATGACCTCTCGCCCTGGCGCCGCGCCGCCTGGCGCTGGATTGGCCTGGCAACTGCGTTCGAACTGGCCGGGCTGCTGGCCGGCAGCGTGGCGGCCGCGTATGCGCTGCCGGCGCTGTCGGCTTTCGCCGGCTGGCTCCATATCGCCTTCTTTCCCTGCGCGGCGATCTCGGCCGCTGCACTCCTGTGGTCAAGCCGCGGGACGGCTTTCGGCCTGCAGTTCTGGCTCGAGTCTTCGATTGTCGTGCTCTGTATCGGCGCCTTGCTCTGGCTGGTCGTTCCGCACACGGTCGCACCGACGCCGATGCTGGCAGGGGGCGCACCGCCCGGAGCCGCCTGGGCTGCCGTCCTCGATGGCGTCGTGATTCTCGCCGCCGCAATCCTGTTGTTGCGCCGCTCCGACTGGCAGGGGTGGCCCGGACTCGTGGCCTTCGCATTCGCGCTCGCTGCGCTCGCCGCTGCACGGCTGCTCGATCTCGTCGGCGCGGGGATGGTCACGGGCGCGACGCCCTTGCGGCTGCTGGCGCTGGCGACGCTCGCGCTGGCTGCGCAGTTCGACTACCTGCGCAATGAACGCCACGCGCCACCGATGAACGTGTCGGAACGCGGCTCGCCGCTCGCCGCGCTGGTACCCCACGCATCGTTGGTGCTGGCAGGCTATGCGCTCCTGCTCCAGCATGCGGGCACGCTCGAGCAGCCGGCGGTGCTGATCGCCGCCGTCGTCTGCCTTTCCGTCGTGCTCCTGTTCGCACGCCAGGTGCTGGCAACCGGATTTGCGGTGGAGCTGCATACCGGTCAAGCCACGCGCTCGGCCGAGGCGCGCTTTGCGGCGCTGATCCGGAACACGACCGACGTCATCGCGATAATCGGCGCCGACGGCATGATCCGCTACGTCACGGCGACCGCCGAGCGGATCTTCGGGCTTTCCGCAGAGGCATTAATCGGCCGGCCGCTGGAGGAGCTCGTGTCGCTCGACGACCGCGCAAGGCTGCGCAGCTTCCTTGCCCGCGACCTCGAGCACCCGGGCGCCACCGCCACCTTCGAGGCGCGCATTCCCCGGGGCAACGAGCGGCAGCGCATCGTCGAGATCTACGGCACCAACATGGACGAGGACCCGTCCATCCGCGGCCGCCTGCTGAACCTGCGCGACATGACCGACCGGAAGGGCATGGAAGAGCAGTTGCGCCGCCTGGCCTTCCACGATCCGCTGACGCTGCTCGCCAACCGCGCACTTTTCCGCGACCGGGTCGAGCATGCGCTGGCAGTGAGCAAGCGCAACAGCCGCGGCGTCGCAGTCATGTTCGTCGACCTCGACAACTTCAAGAAGATCAATGACTCGCTGGGCCATTCTCATGGCGACCGCGTGCTGCACAAGAGCGCCCAGCGCATCTCCAAGACGACCCGGAATGGCGACACCGTGGCGCGTCTCGGCGGCGACGAGTTCGCGGTCCTGTTCGAAAATCTCACCGGCAAGGAGCCGGTGATCGAGATCGCGGCGCGGATCGTCGAAGCACTACAGGAATCGCTGGACCTGCCGGGACCGGACATGCGTGTCGGCGCCAGTATCGGCGTCGCCTTCGCGACGCCGGAAGACGGGGTCGAGGACCTGATGCGCAACGCGGACGTTGCGATGTATTCCTCGAAGGCCCAGGGCAAGGGTCGTTACACGATCTACGAGCCGGCGATGAATCGCGCTGAGAGCAAGCGCCAGGAGATGGAAACCCAGATCGCGAAGGCGCTGCTCGAGAACCAGTTCCTGCTGCACTATCAGCCGATCGTCGAACTGAAATCCGGCTACCTGCTGGGCGTCGAGGCCCTGCTGCGCTGGCGCCATCCGCGGCGTGGCCTGCTCCCCCCGGCGGAGTTCATCCGCGTAGCCGAGGAAACCGGGCAGATCGTCGCCATCGGGCGCTGGGTACTGTTGCAGGCCTGTCACGAGGTGCGCGTCTGGCAGGGTCGCCTGCCGGAAGGGCGCCAGATTCGCGCGGCGATCAATGTCTCGGCGACCCAGCTCATCAAGTCGGACATCGTCGGCGACGTGGCGGCGGCGCTGCAGACGTCCGGCATCGAGCCGGGCTGCGTGGTCATCGAGCTGACCGAAAGCGTGCTGATGCAGAACTCAGACGAGGTGCTCGCGCAGCTAACGCAACTCAAGAAGCTGGGCGTGCGCATCGCGATCGACGATTTCGGCACCGGCTATTCGTCGCTCTCCTACCTGCACCGGTTCCCGATCGACATATTGAAGATCGACCGTGCGTTCGTGCAGCAGCTCGGCGGCATCGAGGACGGAGCAGGGCTCGCGCGGGCGATCATTGCGCTTGGCGATACGCTCGGTCTCGAAGTGGTGGCGGAAGGCATCGAGCTCGAGCACCAGCAGCGCGAACTCGTCAATCTGGGCTGTGTCGCCGGCCAGGGTTATTACTTCTCGAAGCCGGCATTGCTGAGTGAACTCGAATATTCGGTGCACATGCAGCGCCGCCGCACGGTTGCGGACACGCTGCCGCCAGGCGCGCGCATCACGGCGACCGGGCGCTTCGTACTCGGGGACCTCAAACTCCCGGATTCCACGTTCTACGCGACCGGCACGTTCGGCCACGATTCCGCAAAGAAAAGCAAGTAAAAACAAAGAGTTGAGATGATGCCGTCAAAACCGGTACGCTTATACCGGACATGAGCGGCCGCCTTTATATCTCGACCTTCGGCTGCCAGATGAACGAATACGACTCGGCCCGCATGGCCGACGTGCTGCGCGCATCCGATGGCCTCGAACTGACCGACGATCCGGAGCAAGCCGACGTCGTGCTGCTGAACACCTGCTCGGTGCGCGAGAAGGCGCAGGAGAAGGTGTTCTCGCATCTTGGCCGGTTCCGCCAGCTGAAAGAGCGCAAGCCCGCACTCGTGATCGGCGTCGGCGGCTGTGTCGCGAGCCAGGAAGGTGAGGGCATCCTCGAGCGCGCGCGCTTCGTGGACCTCGTGTTCGGCCCGCAGACCATCCACCGCCTGCCCTCGATGATCGCTTCCCTGCGCGCAACACGGGCGCCGCAGGTGGACGTTTCATTCCCCGAGATCGAGAAGTTCGACCGGCTGCCCGAGCCGCGTGCCGAGGGCGCCACCGCATTCGTCTCGATCATGGAAGGCTGCAGCAAGTACTGCACCTTCTGCGTCGTGCCTTACACGCGCGGCGAGGAGATGAACCGGCGCTTCGAGCAGGTCGTGGACGAGGTCCGCGCACTGGTCGCGCAGGGCGTCAGCGAGATCACGCTGCTCGGCCAGAA
>JALYJS010000467.1 GCA_030799345.1 Pseudomonadota bacterium
TCGGCTTTGCCGAGGCCTTTCTGCGCGGCGGCGTCGCGAACTTCATCGGCACCTGGTGGCCGGTGTCCGATACGGCCGCGACCGCCTTTGCCGGCACGCTCTACCGAGACCTCGCGAAGGGGCGCTCGATCGGCGACGCGTTGAATGCCTCGCGCGCGGCCGTGCGCGCGCTCGCCTCGGCCGACTGGGCGAACTACCTGCACTACGGCAGCTACGATTTCTCCCTGAAACAGGATCGCTAGGACCGAACCATGGGGCACATCGCGAGCCTGCACGTTTATCCGGTCAAGTCCTGCCGTGGCATCGACGTCCCGGATGCGCTCGTCACGCCGACGGGCCTCGAGTGGGACCGCCGCTGGATGCTGCTGGCAGCGGGCAACCAGTTCGTCACACAGCGCACCCACCCGAAACTCTCGACCATCACGGTCGCCGTCGGCGGGGGCCGGCTGACGCTATCCGCGGAAGAGTACGGTTCGGTCAGCGTCGACGTGCAGCAGGCCGGCGAATCCCGGCGCACACGCGTCTGGGATGACGACTGTAACGGACTCGACGCCGGCGACGAGGCGGCCTCCTGGCTCACGCGCGTGCTCGGCGAGCCGATGCGGCTCGTCCGCATTGATCCCGCCGTGCCGCGTAACGCCAACCCGAAGTACGCGGGCGCCGAACCGCAGCCCCTCACGTTCACGGACGGGTATCCGGTCCTGATGATCTCGCGGGCATCGCTGGACGCACTTAATCGCCGCTTGCCGGCGCCGATTCCGATGGGACGGTTCCGGCCGAATGTCGTGATCGACAATGTCCCCGAACATGCCGAGGACGCGATGGACCTGTTCCGCTTCGGCAAGGTCGTGCTGCGCGGCGTCAAGCACTGCGCGCGCTGCGTCGTCACGACCACCGATCAGCACACCGGCGAGCGCGACCCGCATCAGCAGCCGCTACGCACGCTCCACCAGTACCGGCACGACCGGGAATTGCGCGGCGTGACCTTCGGCCAGAACTGCACGCTGCACGCCGGCGTCGGCGAAAGACTCGCGGTCGGTGCAGCCCTTTCGATCGAGCCTTACCAGGTGTAACGCACGCGGTAAGTCACGATCGCTTCGCCGCCCGCGGCCACGCGCACCGGGAATTCCACGGTCCGCGCATCCTTTTTCTCCGACGGTATTGACTGCTCGATCAGCGACCACTGGCTCCAGCGATACAGGTTCTCGCGCACGATCACCTCGACCGCCTGTTCCTTGTGGTTGCGCAGCTTGATCTCGAAGGCTTCTTCCATGACGCGGCCTTTCGTGTTCAGCACGAAGTCGGACTGGCGGCGCTCGCCGACGACGTCGAAGGCGGTGCCGAGCTTGACGCGCACGTCCTCGTCCTTCGGCGTGTGGTCGATCTTGTCCTCGCCGATGAACTCCAGGCTGCCGTCGGCCTTGTCCTGCTGCGACACGCGGATGCGTCCCGCGGGCAGCGGCATGCCCATGCCGGAGGCTTTTTTGTTATCAAAATCGAGCCAGACGTCCACTTTCGTGTTGGAGGACGGCCCGAACTCGCGGTCCATCATCGGCCCACCGAAGTCGCCGCCGAAGTCGGCTCCGTAGTACACGAGCCGCTTTGTCGCAGGCACGCGCGTCGCCTGGCTGAAAAGCTCGAGCTGCTTGGTTGAATTGTTCGGGATCGTCGCCGGACGACCCAGCGTATAAAGGTGATACTCGAAGAACGCCTTTTCCTCGAAGCCCGCAGCCGAATCTGACGTTACCGCCATCTCCTGCACCCGCATTCGCATCAGCTTCTGCTCGGGTTCCACGCGATTGACGTCGCCCGCGATCAGTTTCAGCTTTGCGTCCTCATAACGCGCACCGGACTGGTTCAGCAGGCTCACCCAGGCGCCGACGTCGACAAATCCCGAGTTCGCATCCGCGCCTTCGGAGAAGATCAGGTTGTAATCCGCCCACCAGGTGATGCCGCCGGTCTGGTAGGACACGCGCGAGCGATGTGTGCCGCCCTTCGCGGAGACTACATCCCATTCGAGCGTCGGGCGCGTGATCAGCCCGCCCGGCAGTTCGCCGAAGCGCATGTTGCTCCATTCGCGCAGCGCATGAAGGTGCCCGTCGGACCCACGGAGCACCAATCCGTCGTTCGACGACAGCAGCGTGCCCTCGATGACTTTTACGCCATCGCCCTGCTGCTGCTCGACGCTGACTTCGCGATCGATGTACTTCGACAGCAGCTTGTCCTGGCTCACCAGGTCGAACTGGAAGTTCTGCTCCAGCACCTTGGTGCCGGCGGGATCCGTCAGCGACAGGAACTGTACGGTAGTCGGGTCGAGCAGCGCCGCGACATCCGTCAGCTTGAAGGTGCTGCGACCGCGCTCGAGTTCCAGATCGCGATCGAGGCGCACCAATGCGAATCCCGGCAGCGAATTGGCAGGCGGCGAGCCCATGCCCGGCAGCGGTCGGTACCATTCGGCCGGGATGCCGCCCGGCTGCGCCGAGCTGTAGACGGTGAGCGACACCTGCGGGTCGGCTGCGGCCGCATTGAGCGCGAAGAAAACGCCGGCTGCCAGCAGGCCGGAACGGACGGACAAGGACTTCATGACAGGCCCTCCTTGGGCTGCGTTTGCATAGAATAACGGAGCAGGTCTCGGAGACGGGTCAATGCGCGTCGAAAATTTTCCCTGGATGGAGAGATTGCAGCGACCGGAAGTCCTGCTGGCCGGTATCGGGCTGATCCTGCTGTTGTTGCTGACGGTCCTGTTTGTCTTCTGGCGCTGGGGCATCACGCAGGACCGCTTCGAAATGCTGGAAAAGCAGGCTGCCGAGGGATTCATCCAGGCGCCCTCTTCCACGCGGACTGTCAAGGTCGATCCGCGGGTGTCGCGACAGATCGGCATCGACGGCAGCGGCCTGCCGCAGCGCATCGATCTCCTGCTCAATGCCCGCAGCGCGCGCTATCACCTGTTTCGCGTCAGCCTGCTGCGCGACGACGGCACGCTCATCCTGCATGCCGACCGGCTGGTGCGGGATTCGAACTTCGATCTCAGGCTGTCGATCAATACCTCGGTGTTGCCGAATGGCTAGTACCGGATCCGGGTCGACGGCTACAAGCGCAATGGCGAACTGGAGAGATTCGACGAGGCGCGGATGAGCGTGGCTGGCCGATAGTCAGGGACAACAGAAAGAGTTTTACCCCCACCCCTCCCGCAGCATGCTGATCGGCGGGTGATTCACCACGCCGCGCGCGGCGAACGTGCCCGCTCCGCCGACGATCACCGCACCTGCAACCAGGCCGATCACCCAGACCCAGGGATCGACCGTGTACTCGAGGTCGAACACTTTATCCGCCAGCACCCAGCCGACCACTGTCGCGCCGATCGCCGCCAGCACGCCTGACAGCATCCCGAGCGCGGTGAACTCGGAAGCGACACCCGCCAGCACCACGCGCCGGCGCGCCCCCAAAGTCCGCAGCATCGCGCTTTCGTAGCGGCGCTCGTCGCGCGTGGACTGGATCGCCGCGAGCAGCACGGTGATGCCGGCCGCGAGCGTGAACAGGAATACGTACTGCACGGCGAGCGAGGCGCGGTCGATCACGTCCCGTACCTGCGCCAGGATCGCCTCGATGTCGAACACCGACACCGACGGAAAGCGCCGCACCAGGTCCACGAGCACCCGCCGCTCGTCCTGGTTGAGCTTCATGCTGGTGAGCCAGGTGCCGGCGAGCCCGTCCAGCGTCTGCGGCGGGAATACCAGGAAAAAGTTAGGCCGGAAGCTGTCCCATTGCACTTCGCGGAAACTTCTCACCTCCGCTTCCAGGGTTTCGCCGGCGACGTCGAATGTCAGCTTGTCACCGAGCTGCAGGCCGAGTTCTTCCTGGTATTCGCTCGCGACCGACACGACCCCCTTGCCGTAATCCTCCTCGGTCCACCAGTTTCCGGCGGTGATGCGATTGTCGACCTGCGGCTCCACCGACCAGGAGAGATTCTGCTCGCGGTCGGCGAATCCGCGGCCGCGGTCGGTCGTGAACCGGATATCTTCGACCGGCTTGCCATTGATCTCGGTCATGCGTGCGCGGATCATCGGAAACAGCGTCGGCTTCGGCAGGCCGCGCTCGACGGCGAACAGCTCGAACTCCTCGGCCTCCGATACGGGGATGTTGATCATGAAGAAGTTCGGCGTGTCCTCCGGCAGGCTCGCGCGCCAGTTTTCGAGCAGGTCGTTGCGCACCACGGCGAGCAGCAGCAGCACCATCAGGCTCAGCCCGAATGCGACGACCTGCACCACGCTGTCGCGCCGGCGCCGCGCGAGGTTGGCGAGCCCGTAGCGCCAGGCGACACCCACCGCGCCGCGCAGCCTGCCGGCCGCGCGCACCATCAGCCAGCCGGCGCCATAGAGGATGGCGAGCGTCGCGCCGATGCCGCCGGCGACATAGATCACGAGCTTGGTGTCGCGCACCAGCCAGAACATCACGCCGAGCAGCGCCGCGACCGCGATGCCATAGGTGAACGTGTAGCGGAGCTTCGGCGGATCCAGGTTGCGGCGCAGCACGCGCGCCGGCGGCACCCGCTTGAGCTGCAGCATCGGCGGCAAGGCAAAGCCGATCAGGATCGCGAGCGCCGTGACTACGCCCAGGATCGCGGGCGCGGTGCCCGGCGGCGGCAGGTCGGTGCGTACGATGTCGCCGAGCAGCCAGACCAGCGACAGCTGCGCGAGATATCCCAATCCGCTGCCGAGGATCGCCGATATCAACGCGAGCAATGCGAGCTGGATGATCGTGACCTGCAACACCAGCGACTGCGTCGCGCCCATGCACTTCATCAGCGCGACATTGTCCAGATGGCGCCGCGTGTAACGCCGCGCGGCCATCGCGACCGCGACCGCCGCGAGCAGCACGGTGATCATCGCGGAGAGGTTCAGGAACCGGCCGGCCCGCTCGGTAGAGGACTGGATCTGCGGGCTTTCCTCCGAAACATCGACCAGGCGCTCGCCATCCTCCTTGCGCTCGGTAAGGATCGTCCTGAACTGCCGGATGTCGTCGGGGTCTCCGGCGAACAGAAGCGAATACGCTGCGCGGCTGCCGGGTCCGAGCAGCTCGGTGGAATCCAGGTCCTCGAGCGGTATCAGCAGCGATGGCGCGAGATCCACGAAGGCCGAGCCCTGGTCGGGACGGTAGGCGAGCACCTGCGTCACCGTGAAGTTCTCGGCGCCGATGTTGACCACGTCGCCGATCTCCGCACCGAGCCGCGCGAGCAGGCGCGAGTCGAGCCAGACTTCGCCGCGGCCGGGCAGGCCGGTGGTCTCGAACGCCTCCGCGAACGGGACGTCCGAAATCTTGAGCCGGCCACGCAGCGGATAACCCGGCCCCGCGGCGCGCACCGCGGCGATCGAGGAATCCCCGCCGAAGAAGACCACGCTTGGGAACGACACCGTGCGCGCAGTCGCGAGGTTGTGCTCGGCCGCCAGCTCATCGTACGCGGGGTCCAGCGTTTTCCCCGAGCGCAGCCGCAGGTCGGCGGCGATGACCTCGGAGGCGCGCTGCTCGACCGCCTGGCCGATGCGATCGGTGAAGAAACCCACGCCGGTCAGCGCGGTGACGGCGATCAAGAGCGCCAGCAGCAGCACCGCGAGCTCGCCCGAGCGCCAGTCGCGCATCAGCGCCAGCATCGCGAAACGCAGTGCCCGCATCAGGGCACCAGCCGCCCGGCATCCATCTTGATCACACGGTCGCAGCGTTCCGCGATATCGCGATCGTGCGTGACGAGCACGAGGGTCGTGCCGGTCGCCTGGTTCAACTCGAACAGGAGATCGATCACGCGCGCACCGGTAGTCGTGTCGAGATTGCCGGTGGGTTCGTCGGCAAACAGCACGGCCGGTCGCGTGACGAAGGCGCGAGCGATCGCGACCCGCTGCTGCTCGCCGCCCGAGAGCTGCCGCGGATAGTGGCCGAGCCGCTCGGCGAGCCCGACCTGCGTCAGCACCTCGCGCGCCGCCGCGCGTGCATCGCCGCGGCCGGCGAGCTCGAGCGGCAGCATGACGTTCTCGAGCGCGGTCAGCGACGGGATCAGGTGAAACGACTGGAATACGAAGCCGACGTGCTTCGCGCGCTCGGCGGCGCGGCCGTCTTCATCCAGCGCCGACAGCTCGATACCTTCCAGCCAGACCGCGCCGCTGGTCGGTTCATCGAGGCCGGCCAGCAGCGCCAGCAGCGTCGACTTGCCGGCTCCGGAAGCTCCGACGATCGCCACCGTTTCACCCGCGCCGACCGCGAGGTCGACGTCGTTCAGGATCTTCAGCCTGCCCTCGGGGCTCGACACCTCCTTGTGCAAACTTCTGGCTTCCAGCACTGTCTTCCTGTCCATGCGACTGATCATCGGTCTCCTGTCATGTCTGCTCGCCGTGTGGGCTGCGCCGTTGCAATCCGCTGGACCTACGGTGCAGACCGCCGGACCGCCGGTCATCCTGGTGGTCGGCGATTCTTTGTCGGCTGGCTATGGGCTCGCCCCCGGGCAAGGCTGGGTGTCGCTTCTGCAGCAACGGCTGAGGAAAGAAGGTTACGGTCACCGCGTCGTCAATGCCAGCGTAACGGGCGAAACCACCGACGGCGGCGTCCAGCGCCTCGACCGCGCGCTGGCCACGCACCGGCCGGGCATCGTCATCATCGAGCTGGGCGGCAACGACGGGTTGCGGGGCCTGCCGGTTTCTCGCGTGCGCGCCAATCTCGAACTCCTGATCACCAAAAGCCAGGCCGCGGGCGCCAGGGTGCTGCTGCTTGCGATCCGCGTCCCCACGAACTACGGCCCGCGCTACGGCAATTCGTTCCAGCAGATCTACAGCGATCTCGCCAAACGTTACCGCATCGGCGTTGCGTCACTAGTCACCGACGACATTGCGCTCGATCTCGCGTACTTCCTGCCGGACGGCATTCATCCGAATGCGAAGGCCCAGCCGATCCTGCTCAGCAATGTCTGGGGCCAGCTCGCGCCGCTCTTGCGCCCCTAGTCAAACCCGCGTCAAATCGGAATGATCGCCGGCGCAACGAACCCGGCGCTATTTTGCATTGCAACAATGAATGATGCTACGACTTCCGGCGTTGCGGGCGACCGGTTCTGGCTGAAGGACTATCCGGCCGGCGTGCCAGCCGAGATCGATCCGAATTCGCTCAGCTCACTGAAGCGGATGTTCGAAGACGCCTGCCGCGACTACGCGTCGCGCCCCGCGTTTTCGAACATGGGGCGGACGCTGACCTATGCCGAGATCGAGCGCGCTTCGCGCTGCTTCGGCGCCTGGCTGCAGAAGGAAGCGGGCCTGAAGAAGGGCGACCGCGTCGCGCTGATGATGCCGAACATCCTGCAGTACCCGATCGCGATCATCGGGGCGCTGCGCGCCGGCATGACGGTCGTCAACGTCAATCCGCTGTACACCGCGCGCGAGCTCGAGCACCAGCTCAACGATTCCGGTGCGACCATCATCGTGATTTTCGAGAACGCAGCGGCGACGCTGGCGCAGGTGATTGCGAAAACGCCGGTACGCAAAGTGATCGTCACAGGCATCGGCGACCTGCTGGGTTTCCCCAAGGGCGCGATCACGAACTTCGTCATCCGGCGCGTCAAGAAGATGGTGCCGGCGTATTCGCTGCCGGGGGCACTGCGCTTCAACGCCGTGATGTCGCGCGCGCAGAGCCTCGTGCTCGATCCGGTCGAGGTCGGCGGCGACGACATCGCTTTCCTGCAGTACACCGGCGGAACCACCGGCGTTTCCAAGGGCGCCGTGCTGACCCACCGGAACATGGTCGCGAACACGCTGCAGATCACGTCTTATATGCCGGAGCTCGGCGAAATCGAGAACGCAGTCGTCGTGACGGCGTTGCCGCTGTATCACATCTTCGCGCTGACCTCGAACATGCTGGTGTTCACGCGGGTCGGCGGCGAGAACCTGCTGATCACGAATCCGCGCGACATGGCGGGTTTCGTCAAGGAACTGTCGAAGGTGCGGTTCACGTTCATCACGGGCGTGAATACGCTCTTCAACGGGCTGCTCAATACGCCAGGCTTCGACCAGCTCAACTTCAGCTCGCTCAAGGTCGCGCTCGGCGGCGGCATGGCGGTGCAGGCGGCGGTGTCGGAGCGCTGGCGCCAGGTTACCGGGCGGCATATCTGCCAGGGCTGGGGACTCACCGAAACTTCGCCGGTTGCGACCGCGAACCTGCCCGGGACGCTCGAATTCAACGGCTCGATCGGTTACCCGCTGCCGTCCACCGATATTTCGATCCGCGATGACGACGGCAAGGCGCTGGAAATCGGCGCCATCGGCGAGATCTGTGTGCGCGGGCCGCAGGTGATGCGCGGCTACTGGAACCGGCCGGAGGAAACCGCCCAGGTGATGCTTCCGGGCGGATGGCTGCGTACCGGCGACATCGGGCGCATGGACCAGCACGGACGCACGTATATCGAGGATCGCAAGAAAGACATGATCCTGGTGTCGGGCTTCAACGTGTACCCGAACGAAGTCGAAGGCGTCATCGCGCAGATGCCAGGCGTGCTCGAGGTCGCGGCGGTCGCCCAGACCGACGAGAAATCGGGCGAGGTCGTCGCGGTATTCGTGGTCCGCAAGGATCCGGCGCTGACGGCCGAGCAGGTCATCGCCTTCAGCAAGCGCGATCTCACCGGCTACAAGGTCCCGCGGGCCGTCTACTTCCGCGACGAGCTGCCGAAAACCAACGTCGGTAAGATCCTCCGCCGCACCCTCCGCGACGAACTCCGGCTGCGTTAAAGGGGTCGCATCCCCTTTCGCTTTGGCCGGCGGACGGGTGGCGAGCGAGCGAATTCTCCGATTCTTCTCTTC
>JALYJS010000492.1 GCA_030799345.1 Pseudomonadota bacterium
GCCTCGAGGCGCAGCTCGGGCGACTTGACCTGCTGCAACGCACGACGCGCGCGATCGGCGAGCGCCAGGATCTGCCGAGCATCCTGCAGGTCATCGTCGGCCGCCTGGAAAGCGAGTTCCCCGTCGATCTGGCCTGTGTCGCCCAATACATGCCCGGCGAGCGGGTGTTCGTCGTCAAGAGCGTGGGCACGCGCGCGGCGTCGCTGTCGCATCGCATCGGCATGCGCCTGCGGGAGCAGATCGCTATCGACGAGAATGGGCTCGCGCCCTGCATGGACGGCAAGGTCGTGCATGAGCCGGACCTGGCCGAAATCGATCGTCCGCTGGCGCGGCGGTTTGCCCGCGAGGGCATGTCGGCGCTGGTCGTCGCCCCGCTCGCGAGCGGCAATTCGGTGTGGGGCATCCTCATTGCCGCGCGCCGGCAAGCGGGCGCCTTCTCGAGCGCCGACGTCGAGTTCCTGCAGCAGCTCAGCGATCATGCGAGCCTGGCCGTGCGCCAGGTCCAGCTCACCGACGATCTCAAGAAAGCCTACGAGGATCTGCGGCAGAGCCAACTCACGATCGCCCAGCAGGAGCGGCTGCGCGCGCTCGGCCAGATGGCGAGCGGCATCGCCCACGACATCAACAATGCGGTGTCGCCGATCTCGCTCTATGTCGAAACGTTGCTCGAGCGCGAGCCGATGTTGTCGTTGCGCGGCCGTGGCCAGCTCGAAGTCATCCAGCGTGCGATCGGCGACGTCACGCAGACGGTGCAACGCATGCGGGAATTCTATCGTCGCCGTGACGTGCAGGCGGACGCGGGGCCGGTGGAGCTGAATGCCCTTTGCCGCGCGGTCATCGACCTCACGCGCGCACGCTGGGCGGACGATGCCCAGGAGCGTGGCGCTCACATCGAGCTGCGCACCGAGTTTTCGCTCCATCCGGTCTGGGTCCGTGGTATTGACGGCGAGATCCGCGATGCACTGGTCAATCTGGTCTTCAATGCGGTGGACGCGATGCCGCAGGGGGGCGTGCTGACCATCCATACGGCCAATCCCAAGGAGGGGGGCGACGGGCTCACCGGCGTTGCCGTGGGCGATACTGGCGCCGGCATGGATGAGAAGACCCGCGCACGCTGCCTGGAACCGTTCTTCACCACCAAGGGCGAACGCGGCACCGGCATGGGGCTTGCCATGGTCTACGGCATGCTGCAGCGCCACAAGGGTCAGATCGAGATTGAAAGCGAGATCGGCCGCGGCACCACCGTGCGCCTGCAGCTTCCGTCATCCGATCCGGATCCGGTGGCGCCGCGTTTGCCGGCGCCGCCCGTCGCGATGCGACGGCTGCGGCTTCTGGTTGTCGATGATGATCCGTTGCTGCTCCAGTCGCTGCGCGACGCGCTCGAGCTCGACGGGCACCTGGTGACCATCGCCGATGGTGGCCAGACCGGCATCGATGCGTTCATGACGGCGCAGGCGAAAGGCGAGCGCCCCGATGCCGTGATCACGGATCTCGGCATGCCGCACCTGGACGGCCGTGCGGTCGCGGCTGCGATCAAGGCCGTGGACGCGCGCACGACGGTGATCCTGCTGACTGGCTGGGGCGCACGACTGATGGCGGAAAGCGACGTGCCGGCGGGCGTCGACCGCGTGCTCAGCAAGCCGCCGCGCCTGCCGCAGCTGCGTGAGGCGCTGGCCGCCATTGCAATGATCGAGGAGCAGCGGTGAAAGTGCTGATCGTGGCGGGCGCGGACCGGCAGGCGGCGCTCGCCGACGCGATCGCCGAGGACTTCCAGAGCGAACGGGCCGCCGATGTCCAGGCCGCGCTCCGACTGCTCGCAGATAACGAATTCGACGGCCTGCTGCTGCACTTCGATATCGGCGCGGTGGCGGCGCTGGAGCTGTTGAGTCGGCTCAAGCGCGGCACGAACGGCCGATTGCCCGGGATCGTGGTGGTGGCGCGGGAGATCGATACGAGATCGGTCGTTGATGTCATGCGGGCGGGCGCGGTCGATGTTCTCGTCGAGGATTCCATGCAGCCGCGCGAGATCCCGCACGCGCTCAGGAATGCAGCATTCTGCGCGCAGGCGGAAGCCCGGCTCCGCAGCACACGCGGTGCGCCGAAATCCCGCGAAGTGCTGGTCATCGGGGAAGGCGATGGCGTCGAGGCGATCGTGCTGCTGCTCGAGGCATCCGGCATCGGCGTCCGCCACCTTGTCCGGCTGCCCGACCCCGGCGCCGCGACGTCGAATCCGCACGCAATTCTCGTGGACATTGCCGCGGCAGGCGATGGCGACGCCCTGCTGCGGCTGCTGAAACCGGTTTAGCGCGCGGCGGGTTCAGTAACGCCAGCTGATCCGCGCGTACCAGCTTCGCTCGATCTCGTTTCCGCCGCTGAATTCCGGGTGCGCGGGATCGAGCAGATTTCGTCCGGCCAGCGCGAGTTCGACAGTCTCGCTGACCCGCCACACCAGGTTTGCGTCCAGGGCGACGTAGTCCGGGACGCCCAGGGCCGGCAGGTCATCCACGTAACGCAGGCCGCCATAAAAACTCAGGTCATGCGGCAGATCGATGTACGTGTGCAGGCCGAACTCGTGTTCCGGGCTGCTGCCCTCGACATTGCGCGTGGTCGGATCGAGCGTGTCCGGGTGCGGCTGCACGTCCAGGTCGACGTATGAATAATTGAACTGCAGCCGCCAGCGGTCATTCGGCTGCCAGGTGGCAGCGAGCGTCGCACCATTCGCGGTCGCATCCTTGCCGTTCGCGAAAACGTTCGGCAGCAGGATGTAGGGCAGGGGATCGGTGACCAGGATCGGCGTCAGCGGCTCCTGTGTCTGCAGATCCTCGTACTCATTGTGGTAAACGGCGATATCCAGCACGACGGTCGGGCTCAGTTCCGCGCGCCAGCCGGCTTCGTAGGCCACGACTTCTTCCGAATCGAAATCCTCGCTGCCATTGACGCGCGCGTAGATCGGAATCGGGATGCCGGGGATCGTGAGCGGTGTCGTGAACTGCAGGTCCGAATCCAGCCGGGCGGGTATGCGGACGGCCCGTGATATCGAACTCCAGAACATCTGCTTTTCGCTCACGAGCGCCGTCAACGAGACTCCGGGTTGAACCTCCACGCCGGTGTAGTCGTTGTGCTCGACCTTTGAACCGACGGTCAGGTGCACGCGCTCCTGCCAGAGATCGATCTTGTCCTGGAGAAACGCACTGACAGTCCAGTCGCTGCGGCTGGCGGGGATGAAGGTCGCGAAGATCGAGTTGCCGATCGAATCGCTGGTGTAGCGTGCACCGGCGCCCCAATGCAGGGCGTGACGTTCGCCGACCGGAAAATAGTGGTGGAAGTCGATGTCGACGGTGTCGCGTACTTCGGCGAATATGCTCGGGATGTCCCGTTCGGTCCGGTCGAAATAGAACTGCAGACTGCGTCCGGTGTCGGGCGCTGTCTGGCGCGACCATCGCCCGAGCACATTGGCGCCCTTCAATTCGGTGTCGCCGACGAACGAGCCGGTCGGCAG
>JALYJS010000528.1 GCA_030799345.1 Pseudomonadota bacterium
CACGCGTGCGCAGCGACGCGCGCTGGACGAGTTGCTGTCCCTCTGGGGCCTGCGTTTTTCGCAAGCCCCGCTCGATCTCGACGCCGTCTTCGGAAGGTCGGCGCCGCGCGTCATGGAAATCGGCTTCGGTGACGGCGGTAACCTGATCGAAATAGCGGCCGCCTCGCCGGAGGTGGACTTCATCGGCGTCGAAGTGCACCCGCCCGGTATCGGCCATTGCCTGCTCGGCATCGAGTCGCGTGCGCTCACGAACGTCCGCGTGATCGCGCATGACGCCGTCGAAGTGCTGGAAGCGCAGATCAGCCCGGACTCGCTCGACGAGGTGCTGCTCTACTTCCCGGATCCCTGGCCAAAGAAGCGCCATCACAAGCGCCGCATCGTGCAGGCGGCATTCGTCGCAATGGTCGCCGACCGCCTGAAGCCGGGCGGCGCGTTCCGTCTCGCGACGGACTGGGAACCCTATGCGGAGTGGATGCGGGAAGTACTCGCGGCGGAGCCACGGCTTTCGAGTGCGCCGCCGACGGGCCAGTTTCTGGAGGCGTCAGCTCGCGGCATCACGCGATTCGAGGCGCGCGGGCGGCGGCTGGGTCATCGTGTTTTCGATCTCTGCTACCAGCGCATCTGAGACGGGACAGTCCCCTTTCAACCGAACGCGGCGGAAACCCCGTCGATGATGAACTGCACGGCGAGCGCCGCCAGCACGACGCCGGACAGGCGATTGACGACATTCGCGCCGGTTACGCCCATTGCGCGCATGACCACCGGCGTCAGGCGCATCAGCACGTAGGTGATCGCAAGTACGAGCACGACGACGCCGAGCAGACCCCCCGACAGCACGAGATCGTCGCGCGACGCGCCAAAGGTCAGCAGCACGATCGCAAGCGACCCCGGCCCTGCGATGAACGGAAAAGCGAGCGGGAAAACCGCGATGTCCGTGCGCTTCAGGTTCTCGTCGAGTTCCTGGGACGTGGAGCGCGTGCCCGATTCGCGAGCAAATACCATCTCGAGCGCGATCAGGAACAGCATGACGCCGCCGGCGATGCGGAATGCGTCGATGCTGATGCCCATGACGCGCAGGAACGCCGCGCCGCCCACCGCGAACAGCAGGAACACGGCGCCCGCAATGAGCACGGCCTTCAAGGCCATGCGGCGGCGGAAGGCCTCGTTGGCGCCCTCGGTCAGCGCGGCGAACAGCGGCACGAGCGAGATCGGCTCCACGACGACGAAGAACAGCACGAGGAACTTGAGCAGTTCGTCGATCATGTGCCGCTCCTCCCCGCCGTTCCGAGCGCGCGGTCGATCAGGCCCCGCCGCATCATGAACCAGAACAGCAGGATGCCCGGCAGCGCCAGCAACGTGGTCAGCAGGTAAAAGTTGACGTAACCAACCGCCTCGATCAAGCCGCCCGCGGTCGTGCCGGTCAGCGCGCGCCCGAGGACGCTCGCGGTCGCGGAAATCAGCGCGTACTGCACGGCCGTGAACTGCAGGTTGCAGAGTGCGGAAAAATACGCGACCACGACGACGCCGCCATAGCCGCTGGCGAAATTCTCGAAGCCGATCGCTCCGGCGAGACCCAGGTTACTGTGCCCCGCGGCGGCCAGCAGAGCGAAGCTCAGATTCGAGACGCCCATCAGCACGAGCGCGAGCAGCACGGACCGCTTCAGCCCCAGCTTCGTATACAGGATGCCGCCGACGAAGATGCCGGCGAGATATGCCCAGAAGCCGAAGCCGACGTCGTACAGGGCGATTTCGTCATTGTCGTATCCCAGATCATTGAAGAGCAGGCGGAGCGTGAGGTTTGCCAGCGTGTCGCCGATCTTGTGCACGAGGATGAACAGCAGCACGAGCATGGCGCCGGTGCGGCGCAGGAACTCCGAGAACGGACCGACGATCGACTTCCAGACCGCCGCGAGACCCCGCTTCTCGATCGCGACATGCCGTGCCGGCTCGCCGACAATCAGGCCGGTCAGCATCGCCGGCAGCGCGAATGCCGCGCAGGCGATATAGGCCGCGGCCCAGCCCATGCGCCCCGCGACGACGAGTGCGAGTGCGCCTGCGGCTGCCGAACCGATCCGCCAGCCGTATTGCGACATGCCGGAACCGACGCCAAGCTGATACGGCTTCAGCGTCTCGATCCGGTAAGCGTCGATCACGATGTCGTAGGTGGCGCCGGCGATGCCGACCAGCACCGCCGCGATGACCGTCGCCCGGATGCTTGCGGAGGGATCCACGAATGCGAGGTTCACGACCGCCGAAATCACCGCAGCGCCCGCGAGCAACAGCCAGGACACGCGCTGTCCGAGACGACCGAGCAGCGGAATGCGTACGCCATCGACGATCCACGCCCAGAACACCTTCAGGTTATAGACGAGGAAGGCGAGCGTGAACGCCGTGATGGTCCGCTTGTCGATGCCATCCTGCGCGAGGCGCGTGGTCAGCGTGGCCC
>JALYJS010000530.1 GCA_030799345.1 Pseudomonadota bacterium
GGCACCGGGCAATGATCGAGCAGCGCCCAGTAGAGCCCCTTGATGGCGTAGGTCAGGTAACCGATCACCAGCACGACGCCGACGATGGCCGTCATCTGGCCGGCGAGCGGCAGGAACGAAATCGCGATCAGGCTCAGCGACGCCAGCAGGATCAGCCAGGCGAGCAGTTTCTCTTTCGGGACGAAGTCGCCCAGGAAACCGATCGTGATACCGCCGATCGGGCGCATCCAGAGCTTGATGAGCGTCACCGTGCCTGCCGCGAGCGCAGTGAGCCCGAAGTTGACCTGCAGGAAGGCCGAGATCGAGTACGTCACCCAGAAGAGCTGCTGACTGATGACCATGATGGCCGCGAGCAGCCACAATTCCCGTATACCGGCGAGTATCCGGAGATCCGCTAGCAATGTCCCGCGCGGAGACTTTGCCCGTGTCCCGCCGTCGCGATCGTCCTGGTCGTCCTTGACGAGGAAGAACACCAGGACGCCGAACACCGTGACGACCCACGCGTACAGGTGAATCACCGGCTCGAGACGAATCTCGGCGGCGTCGGTCGGTTCGGAGAGCACCCGGAACATCAGGATTGCGATCGAGGCGAGCAGCGCCTCGACGAGGCCGCGCCCGCCGTCCAGGATTCCGAAGAACCGCCCCTGCTCGTTCGAACGGGCGAGGAGCTTCACGGCCTTGATCAGCGAGGCCCAGAAGCACAACCCACCCGCAATGCCCCAGCCGAGGAAGATGAGTCGTAGCTCGAACAGCGACGGATAGGTCGCAAACCAGAATCCCAGGAGCCCGACCGCGACCAGCGAGAACGCCATGAGCAGCCGCGGCTGGAAGATATCCGCGAGCCGTCCGCTCGGGAGATAGGTGACCGCAAACACGATGCCGATCAGCGAATAGAGATCGCCGAGATCCGTTGTCGTGATACGGAAGGCCTCGAGAATGCTGATCTCGAAGTTCTGCCGCAGGTACATGAGCGGATACAGCGCGCCCGCCGCCAGCACCAGCACGGCGAACTGGCCGTAGCGTTGCAGACGCGGGGTGCTCACGCGGCGACCTCACTGCATTGCCTGACCGATGCGGAAAGCCATTTCGCGCTCGGCTCCGCGCCCCAGCCCGGCTCATCCGTCACCGTCACCTTCCCATCGACGACGACATACGGATCCCGGTCCAGCAGGCCGACCTGCCACGGATAGTAGTCCGGCCCTTCGATCGAGAACTCGAGATACGGACCGGCGTTCGGAATCGCGCGCAGCAGGTGCATCGTGAACAGCGTCACCAGCGACAGGTTCGCGCTGTGCGGCGTGCACGGAAGTCCCGCCGCAGCACCGAGCTCCGCGACGCGGAGCGCACGCAGGATGCCGCCCACGTAGAGCACGTCGGGCTGGATAACGTCCACCGCGCGCATCGCGACCATGCGCTTCCAGTGCTGCATGTCCCAGTCCTGCTCGCCGCCGGTCACGTCGAGCGCCAGTGCCTCGGTCACCTGCCGGGTCTGCTCGAACTCCCAGTAGGGACAGGGTTCCTCGAAGTGCACGACGCCGTGCTGCTCGAGCATTCGGCCCACCTCGATCGCGCGGGCGGGCGAATAGCAGGAGTTTGCGTCTACCAGCAGCGTTGCATTGTCGCCAAGCCTCTGCCGTATCGCGGGCACAATCGTCGCGGTGCGGCCTGGCCATTCGTCCTGATCGTGGCCACATTCCGAACCGACGCGGAACTTGAAGGCGTCGAAACCGTAGCGGTCACGAAGCCTCGCGAATCGCTCGGCCTCATCTGCCGGCGTGATGTCGCGGCGCATCGACGAGGCGTAAGTGCGCAGGCGTCCCGCGCTGCCGCCCAGCAATACGGCTACCGGCTTGCCCTCGCGCCGCCCGCGCCAGTCCCACAGCGCCGTGTCGAGCCCCGCGATCGCGCGGTACAGGTATGAACCCGGAAACTTGTGCTCGCGCTCAGGGATCGTGTCGACCAGAGCCGCGATGTCGAAAGCATCCTTCCCGAGCGCCCAGGGCGCGACCTGGCGGTGAAAAACATGCGCGGTGATGTCCGTGTTGTAGGTCGAGAGCTGTCCCCAGCCGATCGTGCCGTCTTCCGCCGTCACGCGGACGAAGCCGACGAAGGCGTTGCAAAATGTCTCGAGGCGCTGGATACGAATCATAGGATCAGGTCCGCGGCCCGGTGCGCGAGCATTAGAGTGGGCGCGTTGATGTTGCCCGATGTGAGATTCGGAAAAGCGGACGCATCCACGACGCGCAGGCTTTCGACGCCGAATACACGCAGCTCCGCATCGACAACTCCCTCCTCCGGTCCCCGCGCCATGCGGCACGTTGAGGACGGATGGAACACGGAACCGCTGCGCTTGCGAAAATCCTCCAACAGGCCGTCGTCATCCAGCTGTTCGAGGTCGACGTCGATCGGTGCGCGAGTGAAAGCCTTCAGCGCGCGCGTGCGCATCATCGTTTGCAGCAATCGCCCGCCTGCGACGACGTCGTCGAGATCTTTCTGCGTCGCCAGGTAGTTGGGCCGGATCGCCGGCGCCTCATCGATCTGCGGTGAGCGGATGTCGATACGACCGCGGCTCGTCGGCCGCGCTGGCTGGAATGAGATCAGGAACGCGGGCCAGGGATCCGGATTCACGACTTGGCGCTTGCCCGGAAACTGCGTCGTCGTATAGGTCAGCGGCACGAAGTAGAGCTGGAGATCGGGATACGGCGCCGCCGGCGACGACCGCACGAAGCCGCCGCACTGATTGACGCTGATGCTGAGCGGACCCGTACCCGCAGCGAGATAACGCAGGCCGGCCCAGGCCTTGCCCCACCACCGCGACAGTTCGTCATTCATCGTCCGTTCGGTGGCGGTGTACTGGTACGACACCGCGATGTGATCCTGTAGATTGCCGCCGACGTTTCCATTGTCGACGAGCACCGGGATGCCGAGCTTCGAAAGAATCTCTCCCGGCCCCACGCCGGAGAGCTGCAGGAGCTGCGGGCTGTTGACCGTGCCGGCGGAGAGAATCACCTCGCGCCGGGCGCGCGCGCGGACGATCTCGCCGTCGCGCAGGAACTCGACACCGGTTGCGCGGCCGTCCTCGATCAGCACACGCCGCACCAGCGCGCCAGTGATGAGGCGCACGTGACCGCGCGCGAGCGCAGGGCGGAGAAATGCATCCGCCGCGGAACAGCGCAGGCGCCCCCGGACCGTGATGGCGTAGCTGCCGACGCCTTCGGGCGACGCGCCGTTGAAGTTGTCCGTTTCCGGCAGCCCGATTTCCCGGGCCGCGTCGAAGAAATAATGATTCGTCGGATGCACTCGTTTGTGCACGTCCGTGACGATGAGCGGCCCGTCACCATTGCGCGTGCCGTCAGCGCCGACCCGCGTTTCGATCTGATCGAAGTTCGGACGCACGGACTTCCAGTCCCAGCCGGTGGCGCCGGCGGCCGCCCAGTCGTTGAAATCGTGCGGAAATCCGCGGCAATGGACGAGCGCGTTGATCGAGCTCGAGCCGCCGACTACCCTGCCGCGCGGCCAGTAAGAGACACGATTGCCGGTCGCCGGATCGGGCTCGGTGCGATAGCACCAGTTGTAAGTCGGGTGAAAGAAGAGTCTGCCGTAGCCGACCGGCAACTTGATGTACGGATGCGAGTCGGTGGGGCCGGCCTCGAGCAAAAGAACACTGCGGTCGCGCCCACGCGTGAGCCGATCGGCGAGCACGCAGCCCGCGGAGCCTGCGCCGACAATGATGTAATCGTGGTCGTCGCCGACGTGTGCCGTACCCAAGCGCTGCGCGCTCCCGTGGGCCCCCGCCCGTCAGGAGTATACGGGCGCGCGAACGGAGCGGCCGGCTAGCTTCGAATCTGCAGCGAAGCGATACGATCGTCGACGAGCGCGAAGTGGAA
>JALYJS010000003.1 GCA_030799345.1 Pseudomonadota bacterium
AGCCGTCGCTTGCCGCGCCCGGCTAGACCAAGGTCAGCCACTCAAACTCCATCTACATCGTCAGGATGCTGGACGCGCCAGTCGTTGCTTACGACGGCAAGATCAAGGGTTATTCGGCGACCCGCCCGAAGAAGGGCGAGAAAATCGATCCGAACAACCCGAACGTCGGCAAGTACTTCGAATATCTTTCCGCGAAACACGACAATGCGCTGCAGAAAGTCGGCGGCGGAAAGAAGCATTACAGCTACGGCTATGTGTTCAATGGCTTTGCCGCTGAACTGACCGCCGCCCAGGCTGCCGAGCTGCGGGCGACGAAGGGCGTGCTGTCAGTCGAGAAAGACAAGATCTATCAGCCCGACACTTCATCGACGCCGGACTTCCTCGGACTCAGCGGTCCCGCGGGCTTCTGGGCCACCAAAGCGACCGGCGAAAACGTCATCATCGGCATCATCGACAGCGGTGTCTGGCCGGAGCACCTGAGCTTTTCGGACCGCGTCGGCGCGAATGGCGTTCCGAGCGGCGTCAACGGTAAGAAGGTGTACCAGCAAATCCCGGGGTGGAATGGCAAGTGCACGTCGGGCGAGGCCTTCAACGCGGCGAATTGCAACCAGAAGCTGATCGGCGCGCGTTACTACAACGCGGGCTGGGGCGGCAACGCAGCGATCGACGCATTCTTCCCCTTCGAATTCAACTCGGCCCGCGACTGGGCCGGTCACGGTAGCCATACCGCGTCGACGGCGGGCGGCAATCGTGGTGTGAGGGTGACCGATACTTTGACTTCGCCATTCGGCTCGATCAATGGCATCGCGCCGCGCGCACGCGTCGCGGTTTACAAGGTCTGCTGGGCGGATCAGCCCACGGGCGGCGGTTGCTTCCAGTCGGACACCGTGGCCGCTGTGGATCAGGCCGTCGTGGACGGCGTGGATGTCATCAATTTCTCGGTCAGCGGCTCAAGGACAAATTTCCTCGATTCCGTAGAGGTCGCATTCCTGTTTGCGGCCGATGCTGGCGTATTCGTCGCGACTTCGGCAGGCAATGCCGGGCCGGCGACCAGCACCGTTGCACACCCGGGTCCGTGGCTGACCACGGTCGCCGCAGGCACGCACAATCGCAACGGCGAGGGCTCGGTTACGCTCGGCAATGGCGCAACCTATACGGGCGCTTCGCTCGCGACCGCGCTGGCATCCTCGCCCCTGATCGATTCAACTTCGGCGGGTCTTGCCGGCGCGGATCCTGCCGCTGTTGAACTCTGCGTTGGCGCTGCGGACGGTCTCGTGGTGCTGGACCCGGCCAAAGTCGCGGGCAAGATCGTGCTGTGCAAGCGCGGTCTCACCGCTCTGGTCAACAAGAGCGGCGCCGTAGCAGCCGCCGGCGGTGTTGGCGTCGTCATCTACAACGACCCCGCTAGTGCGACCACCAACACATTAGCCTTGGTGCACCCGATCCCGGCTGTACATGTGGTGGCGGCCAGCGGCCTTGCCATCAAAGCTTACATTGCATCGGCAGGCGCATCGGCGACGGCTTCGATCGCCCAGGCGACGATCGTCCTCAATACGCCAGCGCCATTCACGGCAAGCTTCTCGTCGCGTGGACCCTTGCTGGCCGGCAATGGCGACCTGCTCAAGCCCGACGTCATCGCGCCGGGGGAGGGCATCCTCGCCGCAGTCGCGCCACCGAATAATGGCGGGCGGCTGTTCGACATCTACAGTGGCACCTCGATGTCGAGTCCGCATGTGGCGGGTATTGCGGCCCTGTTCAAGGAGCTGTATCCGAGCTGGTCGCCGATGGCGATCAAGTCGGCGCTGATGACGAGTGCCAGTGACGTCCTCGACGGGCCAAACACCAACCCGCTCGTGATCTTCCGTCAGGGTGCCGGGCATGTGCAGCCCAATGCGGCGGTGAACCCGGGACTGGTGTTCGACTCCGGCTTCAACGACTGGCTGGCCTTCCTGTGCGGAACAACGACGGGCGTTGGCCCGGCGACCTGCGCTGCGCTGTCTGGCCTCGGTTACTCACTTGATCCGAGCGACCTGAACGTGGCCTCGATAGCCATCGGCGATCTGCCTGGCGAACAGACGGTCAGACGCCGTGTCACGAACGTCAGCGGCAGTGCGGCGACCTACACGCCATCGGTCAGCGGCATGGCTGGCTTCAACGTGTTGATCAACCCCGCATCGCTGGTATTGACGGCCGGAGAGACCAAGGAGTTCACGGTAACGTTCACGCGAACCACCGCCGCACTCAACGCCTACACGGGCGGACAGCTGACCTGGAGCGATGGAACCACGAACGTGCGCATCCCCTTGGTCGTGCGCCCCATCGTGCTTTCCGCGCCGGTGCAGGTGTCCGGGAACGGCGGCCCGATCAGTTACAACGTGACCTTCGGATACACCGGGGCATTCACCGCTACGCCACGAGGGCTCATTGCGGCGGCCACGACGTCCGACACCGTGGCCGATGACCCGAGCAACGGGTCGTGCTCACTGACGGCGCCCAACGCGCAGCTGATCCCGGTGACGATCCCGGCCGGGACCACCTACGCGCGCTTCGCGCTGTTCGACGCCGATGTCAGCGCCGGGGCGGACATCGACTTGTGCGTATTCCGGGGCTCGACACTCGTCGGGAGCAGCGCCGGTTTCACGTCGGCCGAGGAAGTGAGCTTGCTGGACCCCGTCGCTGCCGTTTACACCGTCGTGGTGCATGGCTGGGAGGTGGGTGGCGGCAGTCCGTTCAAACTCCACGCCTGGGTGCTGGGGACTGCGGATGCGGGCAATATGACCGTCGACGCGCCGGCGACAGCCACGAGCGGTACGACGAGCGCCATCACACTGAACTTCAGTGGTCTGGCCGCCGGCACCAGATACCTGGGCTCCGTGGCATACGATGGTATCGTCGGTATGCCCGCTCCGACCCTCGTCCGGGTGGACACACCGTAATCACGCAAGATTGACTGAGCGACTACTGGCGCCCCGGGATCACATCCCGGGGCGCTTTCTTTTGGGCGGGAAATCAGACAGCCGCGGGTCGGTCGGTGCCACCGGCTACATACGGTCGTCCAGAATCGGCTCGATCGCTCGTTCTGGCGGACAGAGGACGGGACTCCCATTTGCAGCGGCGTGGTACTTCAGCAGCTGACCGCCGGCCCTCAATATGACCCGATAGCCCGGAACCAGGGCCTGTGTGTATTGCATCCCGGGTGCGGGACACCCCAGAGAGCCGTCTGACCATGTGACCTGCTCGGCACTCACGACCTCGACTGCTGCAGGATCCGTATTCAGGCGCGAGACCGCATCGCGTTTGGCAGCGCCCGTGATCGACTGGATGTCTGCGGGCATGGTTTGTCCTCCGTCGACGGTGCCCACGGGGGGCGGCAAGCTATCGTCTCCCGGCCTTGCCGCGCAGCCGGCCAGTGCGACGACACCAATCATCGAAAGCAAGCAAATGCTATTTGACATGACATCACCGCCTGACCTGCGTGAATTGAGCACGCATGGACTTCTTCATTACGGGAAGTCCAATACTTTGTCCACGGCGGTGATGGCCGGTACAATTTTCGGGGACCCGGCGCGGCGGCCGGCCGGTCCGTTTCCCCCACCCATCCGCGGACGAATATGAACCAACTCCAGGAACTGGCAACTCGCACGATCCTGGGCAACACGCTGCAGTCCTGGGTCATTGCCCTCGCGGTGTTCGCGCTTCTCCTCACAGTGCTGCCGCTGTTACGCGCTGCGCTCCGAAATCGCCTGAAGAAGCTTCCGCCGCACCAGTCCGCCGCGCCGCTCGAGACCGCGCTCGTCCTGCTCGCGAGCACCACGCGCGTCTTTCTCATCGCAGTCGCCGTGTGGCTGGCACTGCGGTGGGTGCACATGCCGGACGGCATCGATCGCTACATCAATATCGCGCTGCAGGTCGTGATCTGGTTGCAGCTGGCCCTGTGGGGCGCGACCCTCGTGCGCCGCCTGGTGGATGCGCGACGCGGCGTTGCGGCGGCAGCCGGCGGTGCGGCGAGCCTGAATATCCTGCGCTTCATTGGCATCGCCGCGGTCTGGAGCGTCGCGCTCCTGATGCTGCTGGCGAATCTTGGCGTCGAGATCATGCCGCTGGTCGCCGGCCTCGGCATTGGCGGCATCGCCATTGCGCTCGCCGTGCAGAACGTGCTGGGCGACCTGCTGGCTTCGCTCTCCATCGCGCTCGACAAGCCGTTCAAGATCGGCGATTTCCTGGTACTCGGCGAGGAAAAGGGCACGGTCGAGCACATCGGCATCAAGAGCACGCGCTTGCGTTCCCTTTCGGGCGAACAGATCATCGTGTCGAACGGCGACCTGCTGAAGACACGCGTAAGGAATTACGGTCTCCTGTATGAGCGGCGGATCTCGTTCGAGATTGGCCTCGTCTACGAGACGCCGCGGGAGAAAGTGGCGGAACTGCCCGGCATCATCGAGGCCGCGATCCGCGCTCAGCAGAAAACCCGCTTCGATCGCGCGCATTTCGCTCGCTTCGGGGACTACTCGCTGGTATTCGAGGCCGTTTATTTTGTGCTGGACGCGAATTACAACGTTTACATGGATATCCAGCAGGCGATCAACCAGCGACTGCTGGCGGAGTTCGAGAAGCACGGCCTCGAATTTGCCTATCCCACGAGCAAGCAACTGCACATGGAGCCGCGCGCAGCGGACGGCGCGGACTAGGAGCCGCCGCAGTTGCCATGCGGTTCCGCGACCAGGGATCCGGTGAGTCGGCTGACGGAGTCCAGGCCGGCGTCGCGTAGATAAACCGCTATGCCTTTGTTGATCTTCGGCAGCAACAACGGATCGTAGAAGAGCGCGGTGCCGACGCCGACCGCAGAAGCGCCGGCGATCAGGAACTCGAGCGCATCAGTCGCGCTCGCGATGCCGCCCTGGCCGATGATCGGTACGCGGCGCGGGCCCGCAACCTCGTACACTTTTTTGACCATCAGCAGCGCGATTGGCTTGATTGCGGGCCCGGAGAGGCCGCCCTGCAAATTGCCGATGATCGGCCGGCGGGTTTTCACGTCGATCGCCATCCCGGAGATGGTGTTGATCACGGCGAGCGCGTCGCTGCCCGCCTCGATGCAAAGCCTGGCGTTCTCGCGGATATCGGTCTGGTTCGGCGAGAGTTTGGTGATCAACGGTTTCTTCGTGGCCTTGCGGCAGGCAGCGACGACGCGTGCACTCATCTCCGGGTAATTGCCGAACTGCACGCCGCCCTCCTTGACGTTCGGGCAGGAGATGTTGATCTCCATCGCATCGATCGGCGAATCGTCGAAACGCCGCGTGACTGCCACGTATTCGTCGATGGTCGAACCGCAGACATTCGCGATGAAGCGCGTTTCGCTGAAATCGAGCGTCGGCAGGATCCGGCGCACGACGTGATCGGCGCCGGGGTTCTGCAGGCCGATCGCATTGATCATGCCGTCGGGCGTTTCGGTCACGCGGTGCGGCGGGTTGCCGAGGCGCGGCGCGAGCGTCGTGCCCTTCAGCACGACCGCGCCGGCGTCGCGATTGGAGAAGCCCTCGACGCGCGTGTACTCCTCACCGAACCCGACGCAGCCGGAGAGCAGCACGATCGGCGAATCGAAGCGCAGGCCACAGAAGTCGACGGCCAGGGAGGGCGCGGGAGCGGTTGTGTCCACGGCGTACATTCTAAGAGGGGACAGCCCCCTTTTCCTCAGGGCAGGAAAGGGTGACAGTCCCCGCTATGTTCCACGTCATCCTGTTCCAGCCGGAAATCCCGCCGAACGCCGGCAACGCAATCCGGCTCTGCGCCAATACCGGCGCTACGCTGCACCTGGTGCAGCCGCTCGGATTCACCCTCGACGATGCGCGGGTGAAGCGGGCGGGACTCGATTACCACGAATTGGCGCGGGTACAGCAGCATGCGGATCTTTCCGCCTGTCTCGCGGCGCTCGGCAATGCCCGCGTGTATGCCGTCGAAACCGGCAGCGGCCAGCGCCACGACCAACCGCGCTACCAATCCGGCGATGCCTTCCTGTTCGGACGCGAAACGACCGGCCTGCCGCGCGAACTGCTCGCCGCCTGGCCTGCCGAGCGCCTGATCCGGCTGCCGATGGTCCCCGGTAACCGCAGCCTCAACCTGTCCAACGCCGTCGCCGTTGTCGTCTTCGAAGCCTGGCGCCAGCTCGGCTTCGCGGGGGGCAATTAAGCGTTTATGCGGGAACGCTTTTGCCGCGATGAGGGGCGGATGCCCGCCCCTCACCGGATTGGCGCGCGGGTTATTTGAATCGCTGTGCCGTGGAAGTCGAGCAGCCATCCGGCAGCACGCGAACGCCATGGACGTCGTAGAACTCGGCGGTGCCCTCGGAGGTGTAGCTCCTGCCGTCTGGCGACAGGACCACCTCGTGCCTGACGATCTGTGAGCCCGCCGGCAACGTCCCGGTCGAGTCGAACTGGAACGCGCGGAAGGCAAACTGGTAACGGCGTCCCTTGAGGTGATCCCAGATGCCGAATGACGAAGATCGCACGAGAGGGCTGTTTGCATTCGTGTCGTGGAAGGTGCCGTCCGCTTCAAACAGTCCCATGGCGTCGAATATGGCTCCAGGGAAGGGAAGGGGCGCTCCGGTGGCACAGTTCGTGAGCGTCACCGTCACGAGCCAGAGCCCCGTGATTCGATTCGCCTTGCCGGGCTGATCGCCGCTGGCGAGCGCTGTGGGCTGTACCAGCAGCAGACTGATGAGGGCCAAAGACAGGGCCGGGATCCGGTACTTTCGGTTCGGTGCTTTTGTGTTCATGGAAATGACTCCGCTTCGAGTGGTTCGCCACGGGTCGTGGCACGTTCAGAGTGGGGAGCGGAGTGTGAAATGACGCGTGCGGCGCCTAAAATGATCCCGCCAGGACCTGATTCCTTCTAGTGCACGTCAGCGGCACGCTGGAAAGCCCAGTGAGCATTGCAAACGGACCTGTCGTTTTTGAGTTCGCCGGCTTCCGGCTCGAGCCGCAACGCCGGACGTTGTCGCGCATTGATGGCGGACCGGTCGTCCTGACCGACAAGGCCTTCGACGTCCTGGTGTACCTGGTCGAGCACGCGGGCCAGCTGGTGACGAAAGACGAATTGCTTCGCGTGTTGTGGCCGACCACGATCGTCGAGGAAAACAGCCTTTACGCGGCGATATCGGCGCTGCGGCGGGCGGTGAAAGACGAATCCGGCGCACAGCGGCTGATCGCAACCGTTGCAGGCCGCGGCTATCAGTTTGTCGCCGAAGTTCGGGTAGCCGTTGCGTCATCGCCGCCGGTCGCCGCGCCAGCCGTGACGCCTTTAGGGTCGGGAAAACGGCGATTGCCGCTGGTCGCTGCGGCCGTGCTGGCACTCGCCGCCGGAATCGGCGTGACCGTGATCGCATTGCGCGATGTGCCCGAGGCCAGCCCGCAGCCTTCCGGCTTGAGCCTTGCCGTGCTGCCGTTCAGGCCGCTGACACCCGACGACCGCAATGAGTCGCTCGAACTCGGCATGACGGAGACGCTGATCGCGGGCCTCAATGCCGGAGGCCTCTCGGTCAGCCCGCTGAGCTCGGTGCGGCGCTATGCAGGCATTGAGCAGAACGGACTGGCGGCGGGACGAGAGCTTCGTGTTGAGGCGGTACTGGAGGGGCACATTCAGCGCGCCGACAATCAACTGAGGGTATCCGCGAGACTGTTGAATGTCAGCGACGGCCGGCAGCTCTGGGCGCAGAGCTACGAAGAGCCTTTTACGGACATCTTCACGGTTCAGGACGCCATTGCAGAAAAGGTACGGGCCGCGCTCACCATCGAGCTGGCCGGCGACGCTTCGCCTGGGCTGCAACGCTACACGGCGGATGCCGAGGCTTATCAGCAATATGCCAACGGACGCTATCACATGCTGCGCCTGGCCCTGCCAGAGGCGCTGGCTCACTTCGAGCAGGCGGTAGCGCGCGATCCGGAGTTTGCCCTCGCTTACGTCGGCATAGCGGATGTCCGCTCGGTTCTCGGCGTATTCGGAGCAGTCGCACCACATGACACGTTTCCGCAGGCGCATCAGGCGGTGCAAAAGGCCCTGAAAATCGCCCCGGAGCTCGGTGACGCCTACGCGACGCTCGGGCACATCAAGGTTCAGTACGAACACGACTGGTCCGGCGCCGAACGCGCCTATCGCAGGGCCATCGAGCTGGATCCGAACAACGCATTCGCGCACCAGTGCCTCGGCCTGTATCTGGCGCTCAGCGGCCGGTTTGACGATGGCATCGCGCAGATGCGCCGGGCCCAGGCGCTCGAGCCGGCACAGCCCGGCTATAGCTCCCTGATCGGCATGGTCCAGATCTACCAGCGCCGCTATGACCAGGCGATCGGGCAACTGCAAGCGACACTTGAGATGGACCCCCATTTCCCGACGACCAACACTTATCTGGCAATGGCCTATCTGCGTCGCGGCGAGTACGACAAGGCGATGGATCATCTTGGCCGGACCAAGGCGCTCGCACCCGGCAGCGGGGCATACCGTGGACAGATATTTGCGCTGTCCGGGCGGCGCGCGGAAGCGTTGCAGGAACTTGAGCGGCTGCAGGCGTTGTCGAAGCAGCGCTAAGTGCCGGCCTACGACATCGCGACCATCTATGCTGCGCTCGGGGAAACGGACGAGACGTTCGATTGGCTCGCACGCGCGTTCGAGGAACGCTCTCAGCTCATCGGCTGGTTGCAATGGGATGCGGTATTCGACGGCATCCGCACCGATGCGCGCTATGCGCCGCTCGTCAAACGGCTGCCATCATCAGTCAATTCTCCGGAGTGACTTCGCGCTGGAGCATGGACTCAACGACTTGCCGCAGCGGCACGCCGCCGTGCAGCACCGCGTACACATAAGAACAGATCGGCATGTCGACGCCGTGCTGCTTCGCAACCGCGTGAACCGCCTTTGCGGCGTGATAACCCTCGACGACCTGGCCGATCTCGGCGATCGCCTGCTCGACCGGCGTGCCCGCCGCAATCGCGCCGCCGAAGCGGCGGTTGCGCGACTGGTCGTCGGTGCAGGTCAGCACGAGGTCGCCGAGTCCCGCGAGGCCAATCAGCGTTTCCTTCTTTGCGCCGAGCGCGACGCCGAGGCGCATCATTTCCGCGAGACCGCGCGTGATCAGGAACACACGGCTGTTGGAACCGTAACCGAGTCCGTCTGACGCGCCGGTCGCGATGGCGATGACGTTCTTGATCGCGCCGCCGATTTCGACGCCGACGATGTCGGTCTGCGTGTAGGCGCGAAAGCCGCCGGAGGAAATACGCTCCGCCAGCGAGCGCGCAAATGCCTCATCCGGCGACGCGACGGCGATCGCAGTCGGCAATCCCATGCCGACTTCGCGCGCGAAGGTCGGCCCGGAGAGCACGGCGATCGGCACATCGGGGCCGAGCACTTCGCGGGCCACCTGGTGCGGCAGCTTGCCGGTCGTCAGTTCGAAGCCCTTGCTGGCCCAGGCGATGCGCGCCGTTGGACTGAGCGTCGGCTTGATTTGTGTCAGCACCGTGCGCAGCGCGCTCGAAGGCACGACCAGCACGATGTCATCGCCGCTTGCCAGCGCTTTCGCGAGATCGGGCTCGATCGCGAGCGCGGGCGGAAACTCCGCGCCCGGCAGGTAGCGCTCGTTGGTCCGGGCGCGCGCGAGTTCGGCGGGATTGTCTTCCGCGCGGCCCCACAGCACGGTCGGACCGCCGCCGCGCGCGAACTGGACCGCGAGCGCCGTTCCCCAGGAACCGGCGCCCAGCACGACGATCGGCCGCATCAGGCCGGGCTCAGTTCGGCTGTTCGGGAGCCGCCGGCGCAGCCTGCGACTGGCGTGCGGCCTGTTCCTGCAGCGAGCGCTCGAACAGCGCGTCGAAGTTCACGTGCGGCAGCAGGAACGGCGGGAAGCCGCCTTTGGTGACCACATCCGACACCGTCTGGCGGATGTACGGGAACAGGATGTTCGGCGCAAATGAACCGAGGATGCGCCGCGTCTCGTCCGCGCCGAATCCGCGCACGACGAATACGCCCGCCTGCTTCACTTCGGCGAGATACACGGCGACGTCGCCGTTCTTCGCCTCGAGCGTCACGGACAGCACGACTTCATGTGCGTCCTGGCCGACATTGTTCGACATCGTGCTGAGGTTCAGCGAGATCTTCGGGTCCTGCGACTGCGTGGCCATGAAGGGGCCTTTGGGCGATTCGAACGACAGGTCCTTGATGTAGACCGTCTGCAGCGCGACTGCCGGGCCCTGGCCATTGGCAGCCGGATCGGCGACGCCGGTCGGGGGGGTGTTTTCGTCAGCCATCGTCATTCCTCACTTTGTATAAGTCTCAAAAGTTCGCCGCGCTGATCCAGCGCCATTATCTCCTGCGCGCCGCCCACGTACCGCTCGCCGATATAGACCTGCGGGAGCGTGCGCTGTCCGGATCGGGCGAGCAACTGTTCCCGCAAACCCGGATGATCCTCGGCGTTCACCTCCGTGAAGGCGATGCCGCGGCGATTGAACAGCGACTTCACGCGCACGCAATAGCCGCAGAAGCTGGTCGTGTAGACCGTGACTGCCGGAGCCGCCACGTCTCAGCCTTTTACTACCGGCAGATTCTCCTGCTTCCAGGCCGAAAGCCCGCCGCGCAGGCTGAATATGTTCTTCGCGCCGGCGCGGGCGAGCGTGCGATAAGCCGCGCCGGTCGTTGCGCCGTTGTCGCAATAGAGCACGACCGTCTTGCTGGCGAGCCGCTCCAGCACTTTCGGGTCCGACAGCAGCTGGTCGCCCGGCACGCTTTTCGCCCCGGCAATGTGCCCATCCTTGAACTGGTTGGCCGAGCGCAGGTCCACGAGCAGGGCGCCGCCGTTCACGAGCCGTATCGCTTCGTTCGGCGCCACCGATGACGACCCTTCGCCGCGACGGCGGAGCTCGAACGCGAGCACGAGGAAAGCCATGACGACCGCCGCGCCCGCCAGGATCGGATGATTGGTGAAATAATCGGTTAATCGGTCCATGGAGCGGGTCGCGGGTCGGCCGCGCGACCTGTGGCTGAAAAACGGCCGCGCATTATATCAGCGCCGCACCGCCGGTCCCGCCACGGCGGTTAATAGGGGATATTGCCTGCCAAAACAAGGGCTTGTGCTGATAAAACGCCTTCTGCTGCCGCTCGCGGGATGTCTGTGGCTCGCGGCGTCCTCTGCGGCCGCTGCAGACAAGGATCCCGAGAAGGAACTGCGTCAGGTCCGCGAGCGCATCGCGGAGCTGCAGCGGGCGATTCGCCGGGACACGGACCGGCGGGATGCACTGACGGGCCAGTTGCGCGAAGCCGAACAGAAAGTGCAGAGCGCCCGCGGCCGTCTGGGCAGCGTGCGCGAACGCCTGGCCGCGAGCGACCGGCGGCTGAAGCAGCTCGGCGACGAGCGGCAACGGCATGAACGTGGGCTCGACGAGCAGCGCAAGGCGCTGGCCAGCCAGCTTCGCACGGCCTACATGAGCGGCCGCGAAGAGCAGATCAAGATGCTGCTGTCGCAGGAAGACCCGGCCGCATTCGGACGCATGCTCGTTTACTACTCGTTCCTCGGCCGCGCGCGCGCCGGCAGGATCGAGGAAATCCAGGGTCTGGTCGCGTCGCTCGAGCAGGCGGCAGCGGAGGAAGCGCTGGAGCGCGAGCGGCTGGCGGCGCTCGAGGCCGACAGTCGCCGCGAGCTGTCATCCGTGGATGCGGCACGCGCGGAGCGCAGCAACGCGCTCAGGAAAATGAATACGCAGATCAAGAGTGGCAGCGCCACGGTCGCGAAGCTGAAGCGCGAAGCGGCGGCGCTCGAGAAGCTGATCGCGGACCTGCGCAAGGCGATGAAAGATCTGCCGCCAACCGGTGGGCAGGCGTTCGAGAAAGTGCGGGGCAGGCTCGCCTGGCCGGTTGCCGGCAAGCTCGGCGCGAAGTTCGGGCAGGCGCGGGGCGGCGGCCTCAAATGGAATGGTGTCCTGATCGATGCCCGCCGCGGTTCGGAAGTCCGTGCGCTGTATGACGGCCGTGTCGCCTATGCGGACTGGCTGCCGGGAATGGGCCTCCTCCTCATCATCGACCATGGCGGCTATATGAGCCTGTACGCGCACAACGAACAACTCTTCAAGGCCGCCGGCGACCGGGTGGAAGGCGGGGAGGTCGTCTCCACGGTCGGGGATAGCGGCGGGCGGTCCAATCCCGGGCTTTACCTGGAAATACGCCGCGGCTCCCGGCCGGTGGACCCGGTACCCTGGTTCCGTCGGCCAACCCCCTAGAACCGGCCTGCCAGTCCTACAAACTGCGCGTTACGTCAAAGACGGGACCCCCCGGCTTGGGCGAGGCTGCGTTCCATGGCCGGCAATGCGCCGGCGGGAGTTATTGGACTTACGTGGCAACGCCTGTCATCGACCTGCCGGTGCATCTCGCGAGCAGCCGGCCGAATCTGGATCCGTACGGGCAACTGTTGCGGATGCTGATGCCGCGCGCGCTTGGCATCGGTTTCTACGATGCCGCGGGCGTGCCGCTATGGATTGCCGACGGCTACGACGGCCCCGATCCGTCGCCGCTGGTGCAGGAAGCGCTCGCCGATGCGCCGCCCGCAACCACCGCCCGCATCGACGGTTTCGTCCAGGACCATCAGGGCTCTCCGGCCTATCTCTTCCGGCTGCGCAACAGCGAAGGCGATGTCATCGCGGTCGCAGCGCTCCTGACCCGCGATGCCGAGAATCGCCCCTATTCGTTCGTGCAGTCGCTGGTGCAGCCGGCGCTGGAATGCCTGCAGCGTGAACTCGAGGCGCGCGAGAGCGTCGGCTTCCTGACGCGCGACCTGCGCTCGCGCGACGAGGACCTCGATCTGCTGCTGCGCCTCGCGCCGGACGACCCGGACAATCCGCTGCAGGGCGATGAACTCGGCTCGCTGGTGCAGACCTGCGTGGATCACCTGGGCTGCATGCTGGGCGCGCTGGTCGTGCCCGAGCGCAACATCGCGATCTGCAAGGCGCCGCTCGGCGAGAAGCCGCAGGTCGAGGTCCTGACCAAGATTCACCGCCATCTGATGAACTGGTCGCAACTGCAGCGGCGCAACCTCGTCATCAACAAGATCAAGGTCCGGCCGATCGAATTGCCGCCGTACAAGATCCTGTGCACGCCCGTCCGCCACGCCTCGGGCCGCGTGGTCGGGTTCCTGGCGATGTTCCGCAAGGAAGACGAACCGGATTTCGCGCCGCGCACCGAGCGGCTGATCGAGCTCCTGTCCCGCAAGACGACCTCGACGCTGCAGAACAACTTCGACGCGTTGACCGCGCTGCTGTCGCGCTCCGCGTTCGAAATGCAGGTACGGGCGGTGCTCGCCGGCCGCCGCGAGGAGGCGCACGACTGCGTGGTCTATATGGACCTCGACCGCATGCACGTCGTCAATGACAACTTCGGCATGCACGTCGGCGACGAGCTGATCAGCAAGGTCGCCGAGGTGCTGCGCAAGAAGCCGCGCCCGGGGGCGCTCGCCGCCCGCATCGCCGGCGACCGCTTCGCGGTGTTCCTGCCGGACTGCACGCTCGAATTCGCGCACCAGATCGCCGACATGATCCGGCGCCAGTGCTCCGAACTGACCTATATCCGCGGCGACGGCACCGTGCAGGTTTCGATGAGCGCGGGCGTCGCCGAACTGCCCGACTCCGACAGCCCGCTCGCGCACGGCCTCGCGAATGCCGAGCTCGCCTGCAAGGCGGCGAAGGACCGCGGCCGCAGCCGCGTCGAGATATTCCAGGATGCCGACCAGAGCATCATGCGCCGGCATACCGACGTGCTGATCGTCCAGCAGGTGCATGCCGCGCTTGCCGAAGACCGCTTCGTGCTGTTCGCGCAGCCCATCCTGCCGCTCGGCGTCGATCGTTCGCCGCCGCGTTTCGAGCTCCTGCTGCGCATGGTGTCCGAGGAAGGCGACTTGCTGCCGCCGGACAAGTTCCTGTCGGCCGCGGAACGCTACCAGCTCCTGCCGGCGATCGATCGCTGGGTGGTGAAGAACGCGCTCAAGTCGCTGTCGGCGCACGCGGGCGCGCTGGCCGGCCGCGGCATGCAGTTCTCGATCAATATCTCCGGCCCGTCGATCGCCTCCGAGGACTTCCTGGAATTCATGGAGTCGAGCATCAAGGAGTCCGGATTGCCGCCCGAGTCGCTCTGCTTCGAGCTGACGGAAACCGCCGCGGTCTCGAACCTGACGCGCGCGGACCACCTGATGCAGCGCCTGCGCGTGCTGGGATGCAGTTTCGCGCTCGACGATTTCGGCACGGGCCTGAGCTCGCTCGTGTACCTGAAGTCGCTGCCGGTATCGGTGCTCAAGATCGACGGCGCCTTCGTCCGTGACTCCAGCGCCAACCAGCGAACCGAGGCGATGGTGCGCGCGATCGCCCAGCTCGCCCACACCATGGGCATGGAAACGGTGGCTGAATTCGTCGAAACCGACGAACTGCGGACGCGCATGGCCAGCCTCGGCGTCGATTTCGGCCAGGGATTTGCCATCGGCCGCCCCGTCCCGCTGCCGGAAGTGCTCGGGGACCTTGCCTTGTACGAAGCGATGGCCGCGCAGGAGCCCTCGGCGGCCTGAGCGGGCGAGGAGGTGCCGTGCCCCCGCGGGCACGGGTACCATGACCCCATGAAGTATCCGAGACGCACGCTGCTCGCCGTCCTGTCGGGCTGCCTCGGTGGCGTGCTGCTCGCAGCGGGCGCGTTCTGGTACTCGGGCAATGCCCGCCTGGCCGCCGACCTCCCCGCGGGGGACGCGCGGCTCCTCGCCGAGGTCATCGGCCGTATCCGCGAAGATTACGTGGAAGGCACGGATCGCCACGAACTGATGACCAAGGCGATCCGCGGCATGGTCGGTGAACTCGACCCGCATTCGTCATTCATGAACGCTGACGAGTTCGAGGACCTGCGCATCGCGACTGAGGGCAACTACTCCGGCATCGGCGTGGAGGTGGCGCTCGAGTCCGGCGTCATCGTCGTCATCGCGCCGATCGACGGCTCGCCGGCGGCTCGCGCCGGCATCCGTCCGGGCGACGCGATCGTCGGCATCGAGGGCCGCGCGGTGGACGACATGCCGCTGGTCGAGGCGATCGCCGAGATCCGCGGCGAGCCCGGCACCGTGATCAACCTGACGCTCGCACGCGAGTCCACCCGGCCCTTCGATCTCGCCGTCGAGCGCGCGATCGTGTCGGTACATTCGGTGCGCTTCGAACTGCTCGAGCCGGGCTACGGCTACCTGCGCATCTCGCAGTTCAGCGAGACCACCGGTCCGGACAACGCCAGTGCGCTGAACGCACTGCAGAAGGTCGCCGGCGGCAAGCTGCGCGGCCTCGTGCTGGATCTGCGCAACAACCCGGGCGGCGTGCTGGACGCGGCGGTCGAGGTCGCGGACGCTTTTCTCGACGACGGGATCATCGTCACCGCCGAAGGCCGCTCGAAGGAATCGCAGTTCCGCATGGATGCCGCATCCGGCGACCTGACGCACGGCGCGCCGATCGTCGTGCTGGTCAACGAGGGATCCGCGTCCGCCTCCGAGATCGTCGCCGGCGCGTTGCGCGACAATGGCCGCGCCAAGCTGATCGGGCGCCGCACCTTCGGCAAGGGCTCGGTGCAGACCGTGATGCAGCTGTCGGACGGCCAGGCGCTGAAGCTCACGACGTCGCGTTACTTCACGCCATCCGGCGTCTCGATCCACGAGCGCGGCATCGAACCGGACGTCGTGCTGCCTGAACCGCAGGGCATCGTGCTGGGCGGCGACGGTCCGGTCGTCGCGCGCGACGCCGAGATCCGGGCGGCCGTCGCCTGGCTCAAGACCGGCAATGCGGCGCTCGCCGTCGCGCAGGCCTCGCAGGCCGCGCCGGACCGGCGCTGACCCGCATGAAGCGCGTGCTGGTGCCGCTGGCGGAGGGTTTCGAGGAACTCGAAGCCGTCACGATCATCGACGTGCTGCGCCGCGCCGGCATCGATGTCGTTGTCGCATCGCTCGGCGACAGTCCGGTAGCCGGCTCCCACGGGATCCGGATCGCGGCTGACACCCCGCTCGGGGCGCTTGCCGAGCAGCAATTCGACATGATCGCGCTCCCGGGCGGCATGCCCGGCGCCGAACACCTGAAGAAGGACGCACGCATCGCGGAGCTGGTGAATCGGCTGCGGGGCGAGGGCAAGCCGGTCGCCGCGATCTGCGCGGCGCCGATGGTGCTCGCGGCCGCCGGCGTGCTCGACGGGCGACGTGCGACCAGTTATCCGGGATTCCTGAAGGATGCGGAGCGGACGACGGTCGTCGATGAACCCGTCGTCAGCGACGACGGCATCATCACCTCGCGCGGACCGGGCACCGCACTCGACTTCGCGCTCGCGCTGGTTGCGGAACTCGCGGGCGCGGACGTACGCAACGAGGTCGAAGCCGCGCTGAAACGCGACAAGGCAACTGCGTGACGGCAGCGCCGGAAGGACCCGGCGGCCCGCACCCGCTGCCGGACACGCGCCGCGAGACTGGCCGCGACGAACATGCGAGCATCGTCCGGAGCCTTACGCACGTCGACTGGCTGGTCCTGCTCATCGTCGCCTTTTATTCCCTGGCGCCGCACGTGGCGCCGACATCGCCGCGCTGGCTTTATGCGGCGATGGCGGCGTACACGCTGTTCCTGCTCGCATTCCGGTTGCGCTCCTTTCCCGTGAAGAACGCGCGGGCGCGCATCGCGCTTGGCGCCGCGGTCATGGTCGCGTTCATCACAGTGGTCGCGATGCAGACCGGCGGTTCGACTGCCCCGATGGCGAATCTCTATCTGCTGCCGATCGTGCTGGTTGCGATGACTCTGGGCGGGCGCGGCGCACTGGTCATCGTCGCGGCGGTCGCGCTCGCCTGGCTTTCGGTCGTCATCGACGAAGGGCCGCTGCCGCCGGCCGGCGAGTTGCTCGCGCGGCTGTTCGGCGAGCTTGGACCGTATGCACTGGTGGCTTACTTCACGCAGGCGCTGGCCGGTTCGATCACGACGGCGCGGCGGCGCATCGAGGAGATGGCGGAACGCGACGGGCTGACCGGCATGCTGAACCTCCGGACCTTCAAGGCCACCCTGCATCGTGAGCATCAATTGCGCGTGCGCGGTGCGCCGGGCGGATACGCGATCCTGCTGGTGGACGTGGACCGGTTGAAGGAACTGAACGATGAGCATGGCCACCAGGCCGGTAACCGCGCGATTACGACCGTCGCCGGCGCCGTGCAGCGTGCGATCCGCACGAGCGACATGGCGGCGCGCTACGGCGGCGATGAGTTCGTCGTGTTTCTGCCGGGAGCGACCACCGAAGTGGCGGAAGTCGTCGCCCAGCGCATCCGCAACAATGTTTACAAGAGCCTGTTTCCCGTGGCGGAGCGCCTGCAGCGAATGACCGTCAGCGTCGGCGCCGCGAGCTATCCGAGGGATGGCGCACAGCAGGACGACATCGTCGCGGTGGCGGGCCAGCGCGCGCTCCGCGACCGCGAGTTGCGCAAAACCGCGGCCGCGCCGGCTGACGATTCCGGGCAGCGCGACGGGCCGGGTTCCGCTTCCTGAGCCATGCGACGGCAGGCGCTAGGCTACCTGCAGGGTTTTGAGACCACCGCGAGTGCGGCGGCCCTCTGGCGCGCGCTGACGGATCCGGCGATGCTGGCGCTGTGGTATGCGGAGGAGGCAACCGTCGAGCCGCGCGCCGGCGGGCGCTATTTCGTCGTATCGCGGCTGTTCGGCAAGCGTGAAGCACACATTGAGCGCTTCGAGCCGCATGCGCGGCTGCAGCTCTTGTTCGAGCCGAACCCGGCGTGGCCGCCGCTGTCGGACGGAGCGCTAATGGAGGATTTCATCATCGATGAACGCAAGGGACAGCGAATGCTGCGCGTGATGGGCTCCGGAATTCCCGGGGAAGAGGAATGGTCGTCGACGCTCGTGCGCCTGCGTACGGCCTGGGCGCTGGCCTTCGCGCAGCTGCAGATGCGCCTGCGCGACGGTTCGATCGCGGAGCCGCCGGCATGAGGCGCATCCTCGCGGCGCTGGCCGGCTGTGTGGCCGCGCTTTCCGCGCAGGCCGCGGCGCTCGTGCTGTCGGGCGGGACCGTCATTGACGGCTACGGCAATCCGCCGATCGCGAACGGTGTGGTCGTCATCGACGGGGACCGTATTCTGGCGGTCGGCGGCCAGGACGGGATTGCCGTGCCGGAAGGCGCCGAGGTCATTTCGACCGAGGGCATGACGGTACTGCCCGGATTATGGGACATGCAGGTGCAACTCATGCGCCTGGGCCATGGCAGCCAGTCGCGCTGGAACGAAACCTATGGCCCGCTCGCGGAGCGCGTCGTGATGCCGATCGCGGCGCGCCAGTTGTTGCAGGCCGGCGTCACGAGCGCGCGCGACGGGGCGGCGCCGCTCGACGCGGCGATCAACGTGCGGGGCCGCATCCGCGACCACCTGGTCGCGGGACCCACGATCTACGTGTCGGGTCCGGTGCTACGCAAGCTCGCACCCGCGGGCACGGAGGCCTGGCAATGGGCCGTAAGCAGTGCCGCGGATGCGACGGCCAAAGTACAGCGGCTCGCAGCCGCGGGCGTCGATTACCTGCTGCTCGCGGACATCGAGTTGTGGACCGACGAGGAACTGGCAGCGGCGGTATCCGAGGCGCGCCTGCGCGGGCTCCCGGTGCACGCGTATGCAGAGCGGCCGACCGATGTCGAGCGCGGTGTCGCACTGCAGTTCGACGGATTTCTGGGCTCGGCCCTGGGGATAACGGGCCTTCCAGACAACGTCATCCTCGCATTGCAGCAGCGGCTGGTGTCCGGTGCGACCCGGCCGCTCGCCTGGTCCCCCGGCATTTCGGCGCGGCTCAACTTCGAGTCGCTGCGCGGCAATGCCGAGCCGCTCGACGATCCATCAACGGTCGAGGCGCTGCCCCCGCTGGTGGCTGCCGACATCCTGGGATCCCTGCGCAATCTCGATGGCGTGGACGGCTTCGAGACGCCGGCTGTCCAGGCTCCGTCCACCTGCGCGAAGCTTGCCCAGCTGCAGGATGCGAAATTGACGCTGCTCGTGGGTTCGGATGCCGGGGCGCCCGGCCACCTGCATTCACGCGCGACCTGGCAGGAGATCGACTTCTGGGTGCGGGAGTGCGGCGTGCCGGCGCTGCGCGCGATCCAGGCGGCGACACACGACGCGGCGACGGCGATGGGCGCCGGCCACGAATCCGGCACTCTCGCGCCGGGCAAGATCGCGGACGTGATCGCGGTGCGCGGCGATGTGCTGCGCAATCCCGCGTTGCTGCAATCGGTCGATATCGTCATCCAGCGCGGGCGGCGGATCCGCTGAACCGGCATAATACGCGCATGAAATTCATCCTCCGCATCCTGATCGCTGCGCTCGGACTCTGGCTCGCGACCGAGCTGGTCGACGGCATCCAGGTGACGAGCGCCACGACGCTGATCCTCGCGGCGCTGCTGCTCGGCCTCGTCAATGCGATCATCAAGCCGATCATCGTCCTGCTGACGTTGCCTTTCACGCTGCTGACGCTGGGATTGTTCCTGCTGGTCGTGAATGCCGCGATGCTCGGGCTGGTGGCGGCGTTCCTGCCCGGCATGGGCATCAGCAGCTTCGGTGCGGCGTTCTGGGCCGCGCTCATCGTCAGCATC
>JALYJS010000342.1 GCA_030799345.1 Pseudomonadota bacterium
CCGATGAATCTGTGACGGTCACTGACAATGGCCGCGGAATCCCCACCGATATTCATCCCGAGGAAGGACGCTCAGCAGCCGAGGTCATCATGACCGTGCTGCACGCCGGCGGGAAATTTGACGACAACTCGTACAAGGTCGCAGGCGGACTGCACGGTGTCGGCGTTTCCGTCGTCAATGCGCTGTCCGGCGCATTGACATTGACGATCGCGCGCGACGGCAAGCTGCATCGTCAGCAGTACAAGATGGGTGAACCCCAGGGGGCGCTCGCGGTGGTCGGCAACACGACCGAGCGCGGCACGACGATCCGGTTCAAGCCCAGCAACACGATCTTCACGAACACCACGTTCTCGTACGACTGGCTGGCCAAGCGGCTGCGCGAGCTGTCCTTCCTGAATTCGGGCGTGCGCATCGAGCTGATCGACGAGCGCGAGGACAAGAGCGATGTGTTCGAGCACCAGGGCGGCGTCAGCGCCTTCGTGCAGTACCTCAATCGCAGCCGCACGGCGATCCATCCGAACATCTTCTATTTCCAGGGACAGGAAGGACCCATCTCGGTCGAGGTGGCCGCGCAGTGGAACGACTCCTACCAGGAGTCGATGTACTGCTATACGAACAACATCCCGCAGAAGGACGGCGGCACGCATCTCGCGGGCTTTCGCGCGGCGCTGACCCGCAAGATCAACGATTTCATCGAGAAAGAGGGCCTCGCCAAGCGCGAAAACGTCTCGCTGACCGGAGATGACGCACGCGAGGGCATGACCGCCATCCTGTCGATCAAGATGCCCGACCCAAAATTCTCCTCGCAGACCAAGGACAAGCTGGTGTCCTCCGAGGTCAAGGGCGCCGTGGAATCGGTGGTTGCCCAGAAACTGGGCGAATTCCTGCTTGAGCGCCCCGCGGACGCGAAAGGAATCTGCCTCAAAATCATCGACGCGGCGCGGGCCCGTGAGGCCGCCCGCAAGGCGCGCGAGATGACGAGGCGCAAGGGCGCGCTCGACTCATCGGGGCTGCCCGGCAAGCTCGCCGACTGCCAGGAGAAGGATCCGGGCAAGTCCGAGATATTCCTGGTCGAGGGCGAGTCGGCGGGCGGTTCCGCGAAGCAGGGCCGCGACCGGCGCACCCAGGCCGTGCTGCCGCTCAAGGGCAAGATCCTGAACGTCGAAAAGGCGCGCTTCGACAAGATGCTGTCATCGCAGGAGGTGGTGACGCTGATCAGCGCCCTCGGCACCGGCATCGGCCGCGACGATTTCGACGCGAACAAGCTGCGCTATCACCGCGTGATCATCATGAGCGTGGACGGCGACGACCACGTATTCGTGCGCAGCGCCGCCGGCGGTGCCCGCATGGTGCGCATCGGCGAGTTCATCGATGCCGCCTTGGATGCCTACCGGGCTAGCGGCGCGGTCGAGAGTAACGGCCATGCGGAAAAACTCCGCGGCGCTGAACTGGGTGACGTGATGTGCTTCGGGCAGGAAGGGCATGAAGTGCGCTTCCGGCCGATCAAGGCCGTGATCCGCCACCCGCTTGAAGAAAAGCTGTTCAAAGTGCGGACAGCTTACGGTCGCAGCGTGCGCGTGACGTCCAGTCACAGCGTATTCGTGCAGGAAAACGGCGCGATCAGGCTGAAGCGCGGTGACGAGCTCATCCCGGGCGACGAGCTGGTGGCGCCGCGGTTTATGCGCCTGCCGCAAGATGCGCCCGCTCGCATCGACCTGTTGCGGGAGCTCTGGGCCGACCCCCATTCGGCGAAACAGGTCTGGTTGCGCGGTCCCGCGGTCGAGGCCTGGCACCGGCAGCGCGTTTTGAAGCGGCACGCCGGCAATGAGGGCTTGACCGCGCTCGCGGCAGTGGCTGGGGGAGGTGTGGAGCGCATCTGGGATACCCAGTACACGGGCTCAGGGCGCAACGAAGTCCGCGACCTCGTGCGCCTGTCGTCGCTCGGTCCGCAGGACATCGAGTGGATCTCGGCGCGCGAGGACCTGGAACTGACACCCGAGCATCACAGCAGCAATGGAATTCCTCGCTACCTCGACGTGAATGAGGATCTGCTGTGCCTGCTCGGCTTCTACCTCGCTGAGGGCTCGGCTTCGGACCGCGGCGGGATCCGGTTTGCGATCGGCAAGGGGAACGAGAGACTGGCGCCGGAGATGCAGGCGCGCCTTGCGCGCGTCTTTGGCAGGGCCGCTTCGGTCTACTCCAACCGGCGCGGCGCAGCGGACCTGAAACTCGTCAACCGGATTGCCGCGCTGTCCTGGCAGCAGGTGTTCGGATTCCGTGCGGCGGACTCGCCGACCAAACGCATCCCCGATCTCGTCTTCAATGTGCCCGAGCCACTTCGCCTCGCTTTCCTTCGTGGGTATCTGCTTGGCGACGGCACGGTGGCCAGCGGAAGAATTGCTTTCTCGACCTCCTCGTACGACCTGGCGAGCGGGCTCATGTACCTGCTCTCGTCGCTGGGAGTTGTGGCTTCGCTCAGCGAGCGTCGGCACTGGATCGTGTCGGTGTGTGCGGCGGAAGATCTGCGAAAAATTTCCACGATCTGGGCGGATCACCGCAACGCACCGGCACTCGCGGACCGTCTGGACAAGCGGCGCAAGTTAATCAATCGTCGGTTCAAAGGTTTGAATGGCGATCTGATGTCTATACCCATCAAATCCATCACCGAAATCGAGGCCAGCAACGGCTTTGTTTACGACTTTTCGGTGGATACCGACGAGAATTTCGTCGCCGGAATGGGCGGTCTCTGCTGCCACAACACCGACGCGGACGTCGACGGCAGCCATATTCGCACGCTGCTCCTGACGTTCTTTTACCGCCAGATGCCTGAGCTGATCGAGCGCGGGCACATCTACATTGCGCAGCCGCCGCTGTTCAAGATCAAGCGCGGCAAGCAGGAGCTCTACGTCAAGGACGAGGCGGAGCTGGACCAGCTGCTGCTGACGAGCGCGCTCGACGAGGCGGCACTGTTCGTGAATCCAGAAGCCCCGCCGCTCAGCGGCTCGGGGCTCGAGATGCTCGCGCGCCAGTACATGGAAGTGAAGGCCATCATCGGTCGCTGGTCGCGCCGCTACGATCGCCGGCTGCTGGAGCAGCTCATCTCGATGCGGTCGGTCGGCAGCCAGCAGTTCGCCGATGCCGCCTGGCTCGAGGGCTGGGCGAAAGAACTGGAGGCGCGCCTGAATGCCGACGGCAGCCTGGTGCACAGCTACGCGTTGTCGGTGCGCCGGAACGAGGCGGGTGAACCCGACCGGGTGGACGTCGCCCGCACCGAGCACGGCGTCACGACCGAGAAACATCTGCAGCCCGAGTTCTTCGAATCGGCCGAGTACGGGCGCATCGCCGAGCTAGGCACGACGCTCAACGATTTCCTGGGTGCCGGCGCCTACGTGATGCGCGGCGGGGAGCGTCAGGACGTCACGGCGTTTCCGGAAGCCATGGCCTGGCTGCTCGACCAGGCGCGCAAGGGCCAGGCGATCCAGCGCTACAAGGGCCTGGGTGAAATGAACCCCTCACAGCTCTGGGAAACGACCATCAACCCCGACGTGCGGCGGCTGCTGCAGGTACGCATCGAGGATGCCGCGGCGACCGACGATATATTCATGACGCTGATGGGCGACGCGGTCGAACCGCGCCGGGAATTCATCGAGAAGAACGCGCTGTACGTGTCCAATCTGGACGTTTGAATCCCTCCTGCGACGCCGCTTTTCGGCTGTTGTCCTAAACCCGGTCTGGTGCATCTTCTGAATCATCGTATTACGCACGGGCGGATGTTTATAAACATCACTCTTGAGGCTTTTTCTTCCGGCTGAAAGGGCTTTACGGCCGACACATCGGGGTGTCCAATAGCCCGTCACCCCGGGGGTACGGTCATGAATACCAAGTATTGGCGCGGCGCCTTAGCAGGTGTCGTGCTCGGTATGATTTTGGTCGGCTGCGGCGCCGGCCGCACCATGGTCATGGAGGCGCCGGCGGAGCGTCGTACTTTTGAATCGGCGACCGTCGAGGACGCCAAGGACAGCGTCACGATGCCGGAGGAATTTCGAACCCGGTTGACAGAGAAAGTGAAGGAGGGGCTATACGGTGATGCCGAGAAACCCGGCTCCTTCAAGAAGGAGGGTGCCGGCCTTACGATCCGTCTGAAGGTCGTGCAGTTTGATTCGGGTAGCCAGTTCCAGCGCTGGCTCTTTGGCGGGATCGGTAACCAGGGCGAGGCCTCGATGCACGTCCTGGCCGACTTCTATGAGGGCGACAAGAAGCTGGCCCATATCCAGACTGAAGGACG
>JALYJS010000043.1 GCA_030799345.1 Pseudomonadota bacterium
GTCTTCTCCGTCGCGGTGCAAGCTGAGCGCGAGCCAGATCGCAACCGCGGTCGCCGCAAATGCGAACCATTGCAGGGCGTAGGCCAGATGCTTGCCCGATGTCGTGCCCGGCAAGGTCCACTCGCGCACGAAGCCGTCCGGCTCGTCGGCATCGAGCAGGACGATGCGGGGTTCGATGGAACGACCCAGGGCGGTGGCGAGCTGATCGGCTGTCGGATAGCTGACGAGCCTCGGCCAGCCGGCGCCCGGCGGCGCTTCGAGCGCAATGCCGGGACGAGGCAGTTCGTCGAGCCGGCCCGCGATCGTGCGCGGCTCCGGCGAGACGGAGACGTCCGGCAGGTTGTCGCGCGTCGCACCGAAAGGTTGCCAGCCGCGATTGACCAGCACCACGCCGCCGCCATCCAGTACGAATGGCGTCAAAGCGTCGACGCCCGCACGGCCACCCTGCATGCGGTTGTCCAGCAGGAACTGATGCGCGGAATCGTAATGGCCGCGGGCGGTCACGCGCTGGTAGCGCGGCCATTCCCGGCTGTCGGCCGGCAGCGCAAGGGCGGGGCCGGTACCGGCGAAATCCTCGGCAAGTGCGCGTTTTTCGGCGGCGCGGTTGAGCTGCCACTGGCCGAGCGCGATGAACGCGAGCGCCGCCACGAGGGTGGCCAGCGTCGCGGCCGGGCGCGGCGTAAAACGCAAGCGGCGCCGATTCAGCACCGGGCTATACTCGCGCTTCCGCAGCAAGGGAGCGGGCGCATGACGGGTATCAAGTGGCTGGTGCTGGCCATTTTCTTCGCGATTGTGCTGAGCCTCGTGTCGGCCATGGTGCAGCTCGTGCGGGACAACAAGGGCGAGTCCCGGCGCATGGTACGCGCGCTGTCCTTCCGCATCGGACTCTCCATCCTGCTGTTCATCGTGCTGTGGGCCGCCTGGAAGATGGGCTGGGTCGAACCGCACGGCGTCCGGGCCTGAGCGTGCATCATTCGGGCGCCTGCGCGAGCGCGCGGATCGACGGCAGGTTGCGCCATACTCCGGCGACGTCCATGCCAAATCCGAACACGAAACGATCCGGCACCCGCACCCCGTAAAAATCGGCGCTTAGCTGTGCAGGCCTTTCGCGATCCTTGACGGCGAAGGCGGCGAGCAGCACCTCCTCCGCGCCCTGTTCCAGAAGCCGGGCCTGGATAGTCGCGAGCGTCCGGCCCTCGTCGAGAATATCGTCCAGCAGCAGCACGGTGCGGCCGGCCACCGGTTCGTGCGGACCGGCGATCCAGACGAGCTCGCCGCCGGTCGTTTCGTTCCCGTACCGGCGCACGTGCACATAGCTGAGTTCCAGCGCGAATTCGAGGCGCGGCAGGAGCTGTCCGGCGAAGATCAGCCCGCCATTCATGACGGTCACGACCAGGGGATCGCGCCCCGCGAGGCGGGCTTCGATTTCGACCGCCATCCGGTCGAGCGCCGCCTGGACGGCAGCGCTGCTGATGATCTCGTCCGAGGGCGGTAACTGGTTCTTCATCCACGGATTTTACTCTTCGTGGGGCCGCTGCGACGAAGCGGGCGCAGGTCGCGGCCGGGCGTTGCCGGCAGGCCGTCCGCACGGCTCGCTGCTTCCTAAAATGCAAAGGAGCTTGAAAGGGGACGCACCCCCTTCAAAGGGTTTGTTAAAGGGGACGCATCCCTTTTCCGTCCTCGCGCATCTGAAGGAGATAGAAACCGGTCGTAAAAGGGATGCGTCCCCTTTAACAAACCCCTTTGGTTACTGCGGAGACAGCTTGAACCTGACCGAGAAATCGCTGAAGAGCCCGATCAGTGTCGCCGTCGGCGTCGGCCTGATCGTCGTGCTCGGCCTGGTCGCACTGATGAAGCTGCCCGTGCAGCTCTTCCCGGATATCGATGAGCCGGCGATCACCATCTTTACCAGCTGGCGCGCCGCAGCGCCGGCCGAGATCGAATCCGAGCTGATTGAGCCTCAGGAACAGGCGTTGCGCGGGCTGCCCGGCCTGCAGGAGATCCAGGCCTTCTCGGGTCCCGGCGTCGCGTTCGTCAACCTCCAGTTCGCGATCGGCACCGACATGGGCCGCACGCTGATCGAAGTGATCTCGCGCATGAACCAGCTCCCGCCGCTGCCGCGGGACGCCGACGCGCCGCGCATCTCCCTGGGAGAAAACTTCGGCGGCGGACCCAACGAGACACTGTCGTGGTTCTTCGTGCAGCTGAAGCCCGGCACGCCGGGGCCGATCGAGAATTACCGTCGTGAGGTGGAAGACCTGATGCGTTCGCGCATCGAGTCGATCCCGGGCGTCGGCACGATCAACGTGAATGCGGGCGCGCCTGACGAGCTGCGCATCGAGTTCGATCCCTACCGCGCCGCCGAGCTCGGCATCCCGATACCGTCCATCGTCGCCGTCGCCGGCAGCGCCGATGATGTCTCCGGCGGATTCGCGGAACTGGGCCGGCGCCAGTACACGCTGCGTTTCGCAGGGCGCTACAGCCCCGCCGATTTCGGCGAACTGGTGCTCGACTGGCGCGACGGCCGTCCGGTGCGGCTGGGGGATGTCGCGACCATTTCGGTTGAGCGCGGTGACCGCAACTCGCTGGCCCTGCAGAACAACAATCCGGCGATCGGCATCCAGATCCTGAAGGAATCCGGCGCCGACGTGCTCGCGACGCTGAATGCCGTGAAGGCGGAGATCGCCGAACTGCGCGACGGGCCGCTCGACGATATGGGTCTCGCCATCGAGCAGTCTTTCGATCCGTCCGTCTTCATCAACCAGGCCATCGGGCTGGTGGCTGGCAATCTGGTCGCAGGCGTGATCCTGGCGATCGGGGTGTTGTGGCTGTTCCTGCGGCAATTCCGTTCGACGCTGCTGGTCGGCGTCGCGATCCCGGTCTCGGTGCTCGCGACCGTCCTTGTCATGCTCGTGACGGGGCACACGCTGAATGTCATCTCGATCGCCGGCATCGCATTTGCGGTGGGCATGACGCTCGATGCCGCCACGATCGTCCTCGAGAGTATCCTCGCTGGTCGCGAACGGGGGCTTTCACCGGAACAGGCGGCGCTCGAG
>JALYJS010000045.1 GCA_030799345.1 Pseudomonadota bacterium
CCGCCATGATGGCGCCGTGCTCGGTAAAGGCCAGCGGTGGCTTGCGCCTCCCGCCCCAACTTGATGTCGCAATTTGCGACATCAAGTTTGCAAGCTCCTGTTTTGTAAGATTAAACGCAAAATCTTCCGGAAAACGACTGGGATTTCGGCGTACCTGCTCGTTCAGTCGGGACGTCGGCACCCCGTACAACCGGGCCAGATCCGCATCCAACAGCACCCGCTGGCCGCGCAACACCAGAATGCGCTGGGCAATTCCAACCGGATCGTCCGCGCGAGTGGGAGACGGCATGGATGACCATCATTCCGCAGCAATCCAGGCTGCGCCTCCGGCAAAACTTGCGGCTTTCCCGCTATTCCGCCCGCCCTGGCTCACGCCCTGACCCTTCCCCCTCCCCATACTGGCCCCATGTGATGCGGTATCCTCTCGATCCCGCGACAGGGAGGACCCACCATGACCACCAACCCGTTAACGCTTTCCGAGACGCCCAGGCCAATCCATCGCCCGCTCGACGACGAAGGCCTCGTCCTGGCCGCCCTCACCCGCCCAGTGCTCCCCGGCGTACTGGTGGGCCATGCCCTTCCCGCGGTCACGAATCACCTCGAGCGCGCCTGCTGGTGGCCCAGGAACGCGAAAAACCCGGCCTGGCAGATCGGCGACTTCTCGTTCTACATCCTCGAGTTCGCGAACGCCGACCGCGCCAGGCTCTTCGCCCAGGTCTGGTCTGAACCCGGGGAGAACGTCATCTTTGAAGTCGCCTCCGGCGCTCGGAACCAACCCACCGAACCGCCCATTTCGTACGCCACCAAAGAATCCCTGCTGAACCGCGGCTTCGAGCCGGGTGGCGCTGCCGGCAACTTCCGCAAGCTCGTCAGCATCCAGCGCAAGGAAGACTGCCGCCGGCTGGCGCGGGAACTGATCGGCGTGCTCACCGAATGCCTGGGCTACGACGCCAAGTCACCGCTCACCTACCGGCTGCACCTCGGGCAGCGCACCCGGGCCACACGGGTCTTCGACGCGCTGACGTTCGACGACTTCGGCCGCCTGCTGCATGCCTGTGGCTTCAACGCCGAACCCATTGAAGACAGCGATCGCACCGCGTACCGGACGAGTGGCACGCCTCAGTTCGTCGCGGTCCTGAAGGGCGAATCGGAAACCCACCCGGGCGAATTCACCGGATTCGTCAACTCGCTCTATGCGTCGCTCGCGCCCGGGGTACTACAGGCCGTGGAACAGGAACTGCGCGCGGAGCTGCCCTTTGCCCGGGTGACGATCGACTCCGACGGCGACCTGGCCGTGTCCCAACCCGTGATGGTGCGCGGCGGCGTCACGGAGACCTACCTTCGCCACATGCTGGGTTTCTGGCGCGCTACGATTGCCCGCGTGGAGAAGTCCATCGAGAAGCATGCGGACGCTGCCGACCGCCGGACATTCAATTGAGCCGCGGCCTCTCCAAATCGAAGCTGATGTCCTTCCGCCAGTGCCCGAAGAAGCTCTGGCTGGAAGTCCATCGCCCCGAGCTCGCCGTGGAAGATCCGCAATCGGAAGCGATCTTTGCCATGGGGCATGAGATCGGCGAGATCGCGCGCCGCCTCTACGATGACGGTTCCGGCGTCCTGATCGAGTACGACGCGGGGATGCGTTCAGCCATCGCCCGGACGCGCGAAGCGCTGCGTCAGAGCTCCACGTCGCCAGTCTTCGAGGCAACCGTCGAGCGCGACGGCCTGCTCGTGCGCGCGGACGTGCTGTTGCGGGATGCCAGCGGCTCCCGTCTGGTCGAGGTCAAGTCCTCGACCAAACTCAAACCGGAACATCTCGAGGACTGCGCCATCCAGTCGTGGGTATTCGAGGGATCGTCAGTCCGGCCGCAGCGCGTCGCCCTCGCCCACGTCAACAACCAGTTTGTGTATCAGGGTGACGGTAACTACGCGGGGCTGTTGATTGAGGAGGACGTCACGACCGCCATCGCGCCGCTGCGCGACCGAGTCCCGGAATTGCTCGAGAGTGCAAAAAAGGCCCTCCAGGCAAACGAGCCGGAAATTGCCGTTGGCACGCGCTGCCGGAAACCCTATGCGTGTGCTTTCCAGGACCACTGCTGGCAGAAAACAGACTTCCCGATCAGGGGATTGCCGGCGATCAACAGCCGCCTCGACGACCTGATCGCAGCCGGGCACCACGACGTGCGCAACATCCCCGAGGGACTGCTGACAGATGCAGGCCAGCTACGTGTCTGGCGAGCGGTCCAGCAAGGTCGCGCCGAGTTGCTGCCGGGAGCGCGCGAGATACTGGCCGCCTTGCCGTATCCACGTTATTACCTCGACTTCGAGACGATTTCCTTCGCTGTCCCCAGGTGGGCTGGCACGCGCCCCTATCAGCAGATTCCGTTCCAGTGGTCGCTGCACATTGAAGACCGTGATGGCTCGCTGAGGCACGAGGACTTCCTGGACTTGACCGGCCAATTGCCCGCGCGTGCCGTAGCCGAAGCGCTGCTGAAGGCGGTCGGTACTGAAGGTCCGGTATTCATGTACACGATGTTCGAGCGCACCTGCATCCACATCCTGGCGGATTTCTGTCCGGACCTGCGCGGCGACTTAATGGCCTTGGTGGATCGACTCGTCGATCTTCATCCTATCGTCAAAGACAATTATTACCACCCGGCCATGCAGGGC
>JALYJS010000046.1 GCA_030799345.1 Pseudomonadota bacterium
CGGCAGCACGGTGGCGCTCCTGTTCCCGCGGTCCTACAAACCGGTCACGACGTATGAACCAAAGCGCAAACCCGATGACGATGTAACGGTGGCGGCAAGCAATGGGGGCCCAAGCCGGCACGTGCTGCTGGTGGAGGACGACCGGACGGTCGCGGAGCTGACAAAAGAAGTGCTCGAAAGCATCGGCCATTCCGCGACGCACGTGGCCTCCGCGGACGCGGCGCTCGGACTGCTCGCATCCGGTCGCGAAATTGATGTCGTACTGACCGACGTGATGATGCCCGGCGGCATGAGCGGCGTGGACCTCGCACGTGAGATCCGCAGGCGGCGGTCGGACCTGCCGGTGGTGCTCGCGACCGGCTATATCGAGGTCGCCCGCGGCGCGATAGCCGAGGGTTTCCAGGTCCTCGTCAAGCCCTACCAGCCCGAGACGCTGGCGCAGACACTGGCAGCGCTGTTCGAAACGCGGGAGTCCGCGTGATGGCGGAAACACACGGTGGCAGCTTGCCCGGCGAGGATCCGCGAGGGGAGTTGCGGGAACTGAAGGTGCTGCTGCTCGAAGACAGCGAATTGATCGCGATGCACATGGAGGAGATGCTGGCCGATGGCGGCTGCGATGTCGTCGCCACGCTGGACACAGTCGCCGCCGCGCTGGAATACATTCGAAGCAATCCTGTGGACGCGGCCGTGCTGGACGTCAATCTCCGCGGCGAGAAAGTGTTTGGGGTCGCCGCGGACCTGAAGTCGCGCGGGATACCTTTCGTGTTCTCAACCGGCGCCGGCGAGCGGTTCATACCGCCGGAGTTCGATGCCGCGCCACATCTGTCGAAGCCGTTCGAGCCCGAGGAACTGTGGCTCGCCCTGGCGCAGGCACGCCGCGCGGTCGCCGTTACCAGTACTTCGGATATTTCGCCTCGCGCGTGACGTTGTTGTAGACGAGCGCCACCACGACGACGACCAGCGAGCCGATCAGCGTCGGGAACAGCAGGAAATCCCATCCCGGCTGCGTCAGGTAGACGATCACCGGGTTGGAACCGGCGGGCGGATGCACCGTGCGCGTGAACATCATGAGTGCGATGGCGGTGCCGACGGCGGCTGCGACCGACCACCAGTGCGGGCCGAATGCGTGGAGGAATGCCAGCCCGACCAGGGAACTCAGGAAATGGCCCACGATGACGTTACGCGGCTGGGCGAATGGCAGGTCGGGAAAGCCGAATACCAGCACGCAGGATGCGCCGAATGAGCCGAGCAGCAGCGCAACGGCCAGATGATCGGTCAGTAGCGCGACCGCGGCGATCGCGAGGAACCCGCCGAGCCATGCGAAAGCAATGGAACGGCCCGCTGGCTGCGCGGGAAGCGGCGAGCCGTCACCCTTGATCTTGCTGAGTAGTGACACCGGTTCCTCCACAGGCAAAGGAGCTTAGCTACCCGCGATGCCGAGTCGCAGCGACTGAATCTTCGGCGGATGAGTCGGCGCGAGCAGCAGCGTGCCCTCGAGTGTCGCGCGCTCGCATTGCCATGTGAAGCGACCGGTGAGTGCTCCCGTGGCGACAACGGGTGCATCCGTGCGGCAGGAGCCGGCTTCGCCCTCGAGCCGGTTGAACTCGCGCGCCCAGCTATCCTCCGAGCGGTCCATCAGGAAATTCATCGCGAGCAGCTCGCGGCCGGGTCCGATCCCGCCGGCTTCGTACATCGCACCCGCTGCGCGATAGGCCTGCGCCAGCACGTCGCTGACCGCAAGCGTCCGGCCGGCGAGCCAACCGCCCGCGTGAAGTTGCATTGCCACATCCCAAACCGCGCCGGCAGGACCTGAATACGTCCGGTTCGTGAAGGCGAAGAGGCCGACGCCATGATCCGGCAGCAACATCAGATAGGAGCCATAACCCGGATAGCCACCACTGTGCGCCACGACCAGTCCGACATCGCAGTCCATCCCGATGCGCATGCCCATGCCGTAAGTTGTGGACTGCGAGCAATTATTGCTGTTGGCGCCGGGCCGGCGGCTCAATTGCGGGAAGTTGAGGCCCTGGGCGAGCTCGCGCACGGACGAACGCCGCACCGGGCCTTGCTCCGGGCCATCGCGGGCGGGCCAGGCCGAGAGCAGGTAACTGGTCCAGCGAGCGTAGTCGTTCGCGCTAGTCTGCACGCCGCCCATCGCGCCGAACGTGCCATG
>JALYJS010000061.1 GCA_030799345.1 Pseudomonadota bacterium
GGCCGTATTGACGTCCATGGCGCCGCAGCCGCTGGCTCCGAGCCGGGCCTGGACCCAGGACGCCATGTTGGGCACCTGCTCGTCCATGCTGCAGGTCCCGAAGACAATCAGGTCGAGTTCGCCCGGCTCGAGGCCCGCCCCGGCGAGCGCCCGGCGGGCCGCGATCTCGGCCATTTCGCCCAGCGAAACATGCGAAATTCGCCGCTCGTGGATGCCGGTCCGGCTTCGGATCCAGGCATCGTCGGTCTCGAGGAACGTCGAAATGTCCTCGTTCGACAGGACGGCAGGCGGCATGCACTTGCCCCAGCCCGTGATCGTCGCAAACTGCGTCATACCGGCCGGATTGTACGGCTTCCAACCTTCCGGCCGGCCGGCGCGTCCAAGTCCATGAACATATGACGAATCTGGCGAGTGCAATGGAATCGGGCGCCGAACTCGTGACGCGGGCATGCCGGGGCGACACCGGCGCTTTCGAGGCCCTCTACCGCCAGCACGTCGGTCGCGTGTATGGCCTGTGCCTGCGCATGACCGGCCAGGCGGAGTCGGCGGAGGACCTGACCCAGGACACGTTCGTAAGCGCCTGGAGGAGCCTGCCGGGTTACGAAGGCAGGAGTAGTTTCTCCACCTGGCTGCACCGGATCGCAGTCAACGCGGTGCTCGCGAAGCGACGCAGCCCGCAAGGCCGGAACGAAATCAGCATGACGGACCCACAAGGCGAACAGATGGAATTCGGGACGGAAGACGTGATGGACGAGGCAACGCCGATCGACATCGAGCGCGCGATCGCCGCGCTTCCGCCCGGCGCGCGCGACGTGGTCGTGCTGCACGGCATTTACGGCTACAGCCACGAGGAAGCGGCAACGATGCTCGGGCTCGCGGTCGGCACTTGCAAGGCGCAGCTGCACCGGGCACGCAACCTGATGCGCGGGCGGATGCGGATGGAGGCAGCGACATGACGACACTCCAGTTCACCGATCGCAACCGCGATCAGGATCCGCTGCTCGCGAAGGCGGCGGAGCTCCCCAGGGATCTCGCGCCAGCGCACGACCTCTGGCCCGGGATCCGCGCGCGCCTCGATGAGGCGCCAGAGCGCGCGCGGACTTTCGGCTGGCCGATGGCGCTCGCCGCAGGCGTCGTGGCCGCGGCGGTTTCGGCACTCCTGACCTGGGGATTGATGCGCGAACCGGCGCCACAGGCGCCCCTGGTTCCGCAACTCGCAGGCGATCCCGTACTGCAGGCCGAATTCGTGCCGGTCAACTACGGCACGAACTCGGCGATCGGCGCCGAACAGCTGGCCGCGCGCGACGCGCTGGTCGTCCAGTTCCAGCAGAGTCTTGAACGGCTGTCACCCAACACCCGCGAGACCGTCATCGCGAACCTGACGGTCATCCAGCGCGCCGCGGACGAGATCGATGCGGCGCTGGCGCAGGATCCGGCCAGCGGCCTCCTGAACCAGATGCTGGTTCGCGCCTACCAGCAGGAATTGCAGTTGTATTCGAAGGTCGTCACCACGGGTGGCGACATCACGAGGAGATCCTGAAATGACGATTCGTTCGACCCTGATGACCGCGGCCGTGCTTGCGGCGCTGTCCCACTCCGCGGCCGCGGAGCAGAACCTGAGCAAGCGCGCGACCGTCGCTCCCGACGTGACCGTCGATGTCTCGAACGTCCAGGGCAGCGTCACCGTGACCGTATGGGACCGCAACGAAGTGGAACTGACGGCCCACCTGGAGAGCGACAAGGACCGCCTGGAGTTCGACGCGAGCGAGCGCGAGGTCCGCATCGAGGTGGAACGCCCGGACCGCCACCGGTATCGCTCGGAGGACGATGCGACCCTCACGCTCAAGGTGCCGAAAGGTGCGCGCCTGAACGTCGAAACGGTCAGCGCTGATATCACCGTCGATGGCGTACGCGGCGAGCAACGCCTCGAGTCCGTCAGCGGGACCATCGAGACCAGGGCCTACGATGAGCGCCTGTCGCTGCATGCGGTATCGGGAGAGATCTCGGTCGCGGGCAGTGGCGGCAAATCCGCGCTTCAGACGGAAAACGTCAGCGGGACGACGATCGTGAGCGGTATCCGGGGCGTGTATGAAGGCGCAACCGTCAGCGGCCGCATCGATGCGAGTATTACCGCCGCGGATCGCCTGCACGTCGAGACGGTGTCCGGCGATGCCGACATCAAAGCGGAACTGGCGCCGTCAGCGCGGGTGGAGATGGAATCGGTCAGCGGCTCGCTGTCGCTGGTGATCAAACCGCCCGTCAACGCGGAGTTCGAGATCGAGTCGTTCAGTGGCGATATCGACACCTGCTTCGGCGCGAAGCCGCGCGACAAGAGCAAGTATGGGCCCGGTAGTGAACTCGACTTCACCCAGGGCTCGGGCGGCTCACGGGTCGTGATCGAATCGCTGAGCGGCGACATTCGCGTCTGCGACCGTTGATAGAATCCGGGGGTCCCCACGGGCCCCCGGATCATGCGACTCACCAGACCCCTCAAAATCACGCTCGCCGCCATCGCGCTCGTCGTGATGGTGGTCGTGACCTTGCTCTGGCTCGTCGGCCGCACCTCATTTGTTCGGGAAAAGGTCGCGGCCTTGGTGAGTGAGGCGACCGGACTCCCAGCGACCGTCGAGGCGGTTTCGATCGGCCTTTGGCGCGGGCCGTCGTTCGAATTGCACGGGCTCGCCCTCGCTCAGCCGACTGGTTTCGGCCAGAAACCACTCGTCGAAGTCGGAACGCTGCGCATCATGGTGCCGTTTGGCAGCCTGTGGGGCGATCCGGTCGCGCATTCGGTAATCGTCGAGGAGGCCGTGCTGCGTCCGGCCGTCGCGGCGGATGGCAGCGACAACTGGAGCCGGCCGATCGAACAACTGACGGCGGGCGACGAGCCGTTGCCCGCCTGGTCGGTCGGCCGATTCGAGCTCCGCAAGAGCGCCGTCGAGTTCCACGATGCGGTTACGGATCTGCAGTTTCGCCTGACGGCAATCACCATCGTCGCATCCGATGTTTCCGAAGCGGCGGATTTCCCGCTCGACGTCGAACTCGGCGGCGTCTCCGGGACGAACACCTTCCTGCTGGCCTTGGAAGGGCGTGCGCTCGCAAATACTGCGACCGGGCGTTTCGCGGCGACCGGACTAAATGTGCGGGGGTGGATGGGCGGAGAGCCGCTGCCGCTCGCCGGCGTGGAGCTGACGGGCAAGGTCAAAACGATTTCTTTCGATGGCGAGGCGGATGTCGCTGCGATCGACGGCGGCCAATTCAACCTGGCCGGCATTCCGGGCGGGATCTCCGGCAGGCTCTATCTCGGCGAGACCGATGACAGGACGCTGTTCGCATTTCGCACGGAGCCCTTCGCGCCGCGCGCACCGGCGATCGCATTCGGCATGCCGCTGCCACGCACGACGGACGAAAAGGCTTTTGGCAGCTTCCAGATTTCGGTCGAAGGGCACATGAGCGAAGGCATGCTGTATCTCGATCCGATCGAAGGCCGCCTCGACGAGACGAAATTCAGCGGACTTGTAGTGCCCGATGAGCGACTGATCCGCGTGACAGCCGATCGCATTGATGTCGACCGCTACCTCGCGCCTGACGAGAAGCGACCGAAGGACAAGAAAGCGACGCTGGAAGCGGCGATCGCGGAACTCGCGGAGTTCGACATCGATGCGGAAATCCGCATTGCCGAAGCGCAGGTCGCGGGCGCGCGCCTGCGGGACACGGTCATCCGCGTCGAACGCACGGACGAGACGGCAAAGTGACGATTGCGCCGCAATTGCTGAAGTGGTTCGAAGTTTACGGGCGCCGCGGCCTGCCCTGGCAGCAGGAACCCACACCGTACCGGGTCTGGGTTTCCGAGGTGATGCTGCAGCAGACCCAGGTGGAGACGGTCATTCCGTACTTCACGCGCTTCATCGCGCGTTTTCCGGACATCGAGTCGCTCGCCGCGGCATCGGCGGACGAGGTGCTCGCGCTCTGGTCGGGACTCGGTTATTACGCGCGCGGCCGCAATCTCCATCGCGCGGCGGCAGAAGTCATGTCGCGACATGGTGGCGTGCTGCCGGAGACGCTCGAGGACCTGGTGGCGCTGCCGGGCATCGGCCGATCCACCGCGGGCGCAATCATCGCCCTCGCGCACAGGCAGCGCCAGCCGATCCTCGATGGCAACGTCAAGCGCGTGCTGTCGCGCGTGTTCGCCGTGCGGGACGTGCCGGGTACCGCTGCGGCCAACGCGCGGCTGTGGGCGCTGGCCGAAGCCAGCACGCCGGCGACGCGCGTCGCCGAATACACGCAGGCGATCATGGATCTGGGGGCGACGCTCTGCACCCGCAGGCGGCCCGCCTGCGCTCGCTGCCCGCTCGGCACAGGCTGCGCTGCTTACGCTCTGGATCTCGTCGAGGAATTGCCCGCCCGCCGCGCGCGGGCCCCGCGGCGGCGGGAAAGTACGCAGATGGTGTTCGTGGTGCACGACGGCCGCCTGCTGCTCCATCGGCGGCCCGCGAACGGCATCTGGGGCGGGCTCTGGTCGCCGCCCGAGTTCGCCGATGCGCGCGCCGCGCGGCGCTGGTGGCAGTCCCGCTTCGGCACTGCGGCGGGGAAGGGACGACGGCTGCCCGCGGTCCGCCATGTCTTCACACACTTCGATCTCGACATCGAGCCCTGGGTTGTGCCGCTGCGACGGGCCCGCGCCGCGGGCGCCGACGCGGTCTGGCAGGACCTTCGCGCCGCGCCCGCCATCGGCTTGCCCGCGCCTGTGGCAAGATTGATGGAGGAGGGACTCGATGGCCAGGATGGTGCAATGCGTGATGCTCGGCCGCGAGGCGGAAGGCCTCGAGCGCGTGCCTTATCCGGGTGAGCTCGGTCAGCGCATCTTCGACAACGTATCGAAAGAAGCCTGGCAGAAGTGGCTCGGTCACCAGACCATGCTGATCAACGAGTACCGGCTCGTGACATTCGAGCCGAAGGCGCGAAAATTCCTGGTCGGGGAGATGGAAAAGTTTTTCTTCGGCGACGGATCGAAAGCGCCGGAAGGCTACGTGGAGCCCGAGTCGCCGCGCTGAACCGATAACACGCCCGCGAGCTCGCGCCGTGTCAGGCTGACGATGACCGGCGACAGCGCGAGCAGCGCGATGAGATTCGGCACCGCCATCAGCGCATTCAGCGTATCCGCGAGCTGCCAGGCGAAATCGAGCTGGGTCACGGCGCCCACGAAGGCCGCGACACACCACAACACCCGATAGGGAACGATGGCGCGCACGCCGACGAGGAACTGCCAGCAGCGCTCCCCGTAGTACGCCCATCCGAACAGGGTCGTGATCGCGAAAATAGAAATAGACACAGCCACGATCGCGCTTCCCCAACCGGGCAAGGTCGATTCGAAGGCAAGCTGCGTCAGCACGGCACCCGTTTCGCCGCTGTCCCAGGCACCGGACACGACGATCGCCAACCCCGTCATGGAGCAGACCACGAGCGTGTCGATGAAGGTCCCCATCATGCCGATCAGACCGCTCCTGACCGGGCTCGAACTCTGCCCCGCCGCCTGTGCGATGCCCGCGGTGCCGAGCCCGGCCTCATTCGAGAAGATTCCCCGCGCGACGCCAAAGCGGATCGCCGCCATCACCGCTGCGCCCGCGAATCCGCCGGTCGCCGCGACCGGCGAGAAGGCGCTGTCGACGATCAGCATAAAGGCTGCAGGCACGGCGGATGCGTGCGTGAGCAGGACCGTCATCGCCGCGACGACGTAGGCGACGATCATGAATGGCACCAGCCGGCTCGCGACCGCGGCAATGCGACGAATGCCGCCCAGCACGACTGCCGTCGTCAGCACGAACACGACCACGCCAATCCATGTCGCATCCCAGCCAAAGGTGTTGCCGAGCGCGCTTGCGATGGTGTTTGCCTGCACCATGTTGCCGATGCCGAAGCCGGCGAGCCCGCCGAATATCGCAAATGCCACTCCGAGCCACGCCCAGCGGCGGCCGAGCCCGTTCTTGATCGCATACATCGGGCCGCCGACCGAGCGGCCTTGTTCGTCGCGCTCGCGGAAGTGCACGGCCAGCACGACTTCGCCGTACTTGGTCGCCATGCCGACCAGCGCCGTCATCCACATCCAGAAGAGGGCGCCTGGGCCGCCGAGTGCGATCGCGGTCGCAACGCCTGCGATGTTGCCGACGCCGACAGTCGCAGACAGGCAAGTCATCAGGGCCGCGAATGGCGAAATTTCGCCCACCGCGCCCGCGTCGCCCTTTCGGCCGCGCCATAACAGTCGAAATCCGGCGCCGATCTGGCGGATCGGCATCAATCCGAGGCGCACTTGCAGGAACAATCCCGTGCCGATGATCAGGATGATCATGGCCGGACCCCAGACGATGCCGTTCAAGGCCGCCATCGCGGCGA
>JALYJS010000063.1 GCA_030799345.1 Pseudomonadota bacterium
GGCTAGGGGCGCGCGGCCGCGGTATCAAGTACCCCCGTCACGGGCCGTGAGGCAAGCTGACATGGGTCCATTGGGTTTCCTGACGGGAATCGTGCTCGGGTCCGCGGCGTCTATCGCGCTGGTGCTCGTCATGGTCGTTGTCATATTCGCCCTGACCGCGGGATCCCAGCCGGCGATCGGCCGCGAGTACCCCGGATTGCTGGCTACCGCAGGCCTTTTCGCACTGCTTGCGGCGGTTGCGGGAACGGCATTCATCGGCCTGCAGCGGGAACGGTCCTGGCGCTGGATTGCCCAAGCCGCGTTGTGGCTGGCTCTGTCGGGTATCGGCTGGTACTACTGGCCCGGAGCGGCCGCCTGACATCATGAATTTGCGACGAAAGGAACATACGATGCGATTGGACCCGTCGGCCAGGATTCTGTTCGCGGCCCTGGCTGCACTCGCGTTCATGGCGGTCAAGGCGTCGGACCGGGACATGGCTAAAGCTGCCGGCGCCATCAGCGAGAGCGCCTACCGCGAGCAGATAGCGACCCTGTCCGGCGACGAGTTCGCAGGTCGCTCTCCGGGTACGGCCGGCGAACAGAAGACCGTCGAGTATCTCGAAGAACAGTTCCTCGAGATGGGCATGCAGCCGGTTGCCGGCGGCAGCTTCCGCCAGGATGTCGCGCTGGTCGAGATCACCGCGTCGGGTCAGCGCCTGTCATTCAACAAGGGCGGCGGCAGCGTGGCCCTCGCCTCGGGCGACGACATGGTCCTCGGGACGCGGCGCGTGCGCGACGAGTCGTCGATCGCGGACAGCGAAGTCGTATTCGTCGGCTACGGCATCGTCGCGCCGGAATACGGCTGGAACGATTACGCAGGCCTCGACATGCGGGGCAAGACCGCGCTGATCCTGGTCAACGACCCGGGATTCGTGACCGGCGACGAGACGCTGTTCCGCGGCAAGGCGATGACTTACCACGGCCGCTGGACTTACAAGTACGAGGAAGCCGCGCGCCAGGGTGCGGCCGCCGCGATCATCGTCCACGACACCGCGCCCGCTTCCTATGACTGGGGCGTGGTCCAGAACGGCTGGACCGGCCCGCAGTTCTACGCGGATCGCGCCGGGGGCAATGCGGACCGCAGCGCTCTCGAAGGCTGGATCACCCTGGAACGCGCCCGCCAGGTCCTGGAGCTCGCCGGCCAGGATTTCGACAAGCTGCGAGGCGCAGCCGTCGAGCGGGGCTTTCGCCCGGTGCCGCTCGGCATCACGGCGACCGGCGGCGTCCGCAATACGATCCGGCGCATGCGCTCGCCGAACGTCGTCGGCGTCATGCCAGGCAAGGACCGTCCGGACGAATACGTCATCTATGTGGCGCACTGGGATCATCTTGGCGTCGCCGAGGAGCAGGCGGAAGACCGGATCTACAACGGCGCGGTCGACAACGCCACGGGCATCGCCGGTATCCTCACCATCGCGCGCGGATTCCGCGACCTGTTGCCCGGGGCCTCCCGTTCGGTCATGTACATTGCGGTGACGGCCGAAGAAGCGGGACTCATCGGCTCGGAGTTCTATACCGAGAACCCGCTGGTGCCGCTCGAGAAGACGGCCGCCGTCATCAACATCGATGCCCTGTACCCGATGGGCCGCGCGAAGGACGTGGAGGTGATCGGCTACGGCGCTTCCGAGCTCGAGGGGATGCTGGCGGCGGTGGCCAGGAAACAGGGCCGGACGCTGACGCCTGACCGCAAGCCCGAGGCCGGCTATTTCTATCGTTCCGACCATTTCAACTTTGCGAAAGCCGGCGTGCCGGCGCTGTACATCAAGTCCGGCGCCGTGCTGCGCGACTCGGGTGAGGACGCCGGTGTCGCCTGGCAGGCAAAGTACGTCGCCGAGCGCTACCACAAGCCGAGCGATGACTACGACGAATCGTGGAACGTGACGGGCTCCATCGAGGACCTGAAACTGCTGTTCGAAGTCGGCGCGCGGGTCGCGAACAGCGAAACCTGGCCGGAATGGAATGAAGGTAATGAATTCCGCGCGGCGCGCGACAAGAGCGCGGCGGCCCGCGCGCCGGCCGAAGAGTGAGGCCGGCTAATCCGGGCGGCGCAGGGGCCGCGTCAGGTAGCGGACGGCCGTGAATAGCAGGTAGGGTCCGGCGACCAGCAACCAGGCTGACGGCGTCGCCGTGAAAAAGGCACCGAGCAGCGCGCCCAGAAACGCCAGCAGCCCGCCTTCGTAGGGCCCGAGTGTCAGCACGCCGGCCAGGTAGATCAGAAACGGCATGACCAGCAGGCCGATGCCGAACAGCAGGGCGGCCAGGTGCAACTCCCGTCGCCAGCCGGGCGAGAGCCCCGCATACCAGCGCGCGACGGGATTGCTGCTCATGGCCATGCCTGCCAGTTTGGGCCGCGGAGGGCGTTGCGGCAAGGCGCCTGTCGCCGCCGCTATACTGCTTCCCACATGACGAGTCTGCGCTGCGCCGTCATCGGCGCCGGTTACCTCGGCCGTTTCCACGCCCAGAAATACGCCGGTCTCGCCGGCTGCGAACTGGTCGGCGTGGCCGATCCGTCGCTCGAGGCACGCGAGCGCATCGCTTCGGAACTGGGCGTCGCGACCCATGCGGACCATCGCGCATTGATCGGCCGCGTGGATGCGGTCAGCGTCGCGACGCCGACTGCGGCGCATCACGCCGTGGCTCGCGATTTCCTCGAATCCGGCGCGCATGTGCTGGTCGAAAAGCCGATCACGGCGACGGCTGCCGAGGCGCGCGACCTGATCGCGGTTGCCGCGAGGATGGAACGGGTGCTGCAGGTGGGGCATCTCGAACGATTCAATCCGGTGGTCCTCGCGATCAGTGGCGGCCTGAAGAGCCCGCGATTCATCGAATCGAACCGGCTTGCGCCATTCAAGGTCCGCGGCACCGATGTCAGCGTCGTGCTGGACCTGATGATCCATGACATCGACCTGGTCGAGCATATGGTGCAGTCACCGATCGCGACGATCGATGCGATAGGCGCGCCGGTGTTCACGGACGAAATCGACATCGCGAACGCGCGCATCCGTTTCGAGAACGGCTGCGTTGCGGACGTCACGGCGAGCCGCATCAGCCTGAAGGCGGAACGCAAGATCAGGATCTTCCAGGCCGACGCCTACCTGTCGATCGATCTGCAGCAGAAACTGCTGACCACGGTGCGCCGCCCCGCGGTGATGCTGGAAGGCGAGATGCCGGCGGTGACGGTCGAAGAGCGCAGCTTCGAGCCGGGCGACGCTTTGCTCGCCGAGGTCGAGTCGTTCCTGGAGGCGATCGCGCGGGGCAGCCGGCCGGTCGTGACCGGGGAGGACGGTCTGCGCGCACTCGAGACCGCGATGCGGATCGCTGAGCTGGTCGGCCGCCGTTTATACTGAACGGCTGGAGCGGCAAGGAATCGGAACAGGTATGCAGCCGACCGACACGAGTGACCCGGATTACTTCCACAAGGTGGTGGACTGCCAGTGGGCGTGTCCCGCGCACACGGACGTTCCCGAATACATCCGGCTGATCGCCCAGGGCCGCTATTCCGACGCTTACATCGTCAATCGCGAATCCAACGTGTTCCCGGGCATCCTCGGCCGCGTCTGCGACCGACCCTGTGAACCCGCCTGCCGGCGCGGTCGGGTCGAAGAGAAGCCCGTTGCCATCTGCCGGCTGAAGCGCGTCGCCGCCGACCTGCGCGACGACATCACCGCGCGGCTGCCGAAGGCGCCCGCGCACCGGAACGGCAAGCGCGTCGCCTGCATCGGCGCCGGACCCGCGACCCTGACGGTCGCGAATGACCTGCTGCCGCTCGGCTATGAAGTCGTGATCTTCGAGCAGTACGCCATCGCCGGCGGCCTGATGCGGACCAATATCCCGTCGTTCCGCCTGCCAGCGCAGGTGCTGGATGAAGAAATCGGCTATGTGACCGGCATGGGTGCCGACCTGCGGCTCGGTTCCCCGGTTGCGAGCATGCGGACGCTTCTCGACGAGGGCGGATTCGACGCCGTGTTCGTCGGCACCGGTGCACCCAAAGGCAAGGAATTGAAGCTGCCGGGCCGCGCCGACACGGACCGCATCCACATCGGGATTGCCTGGCTCGAATCGGTGGCCTTCGAACATGTCGAATCGATCGGCGAGCGCGTGCTGATCATCGGCGTAGGCAATACGGCGATGGATTGCTGCCGGACGTCCCTGAGGCTGGGGGCGAAGAGCGTCAAGGTGATGGCGCGCAAGCCCCGCGGCTTCTTCAAGGCCTCCGAGTGGGAACTCGAGGACGCCGAGGAGGAGAACGTCGAGATCATCATCAATCACGCGCCGAAGGCCTTCATCGTCGCAGGCGGAAAGCTCACGGGTATGACTTTCGAGCGTCTCGAATACGTGATGGACGGGGCGGAGATCCGGGACCAGCGCGTGGTCGAGGAAGCGTTCATCCCCTGCGACGACGTGATACTCGCGATCGGCCAGGAAAACGCGTTTCCGTGGGTCGAGCGCGACCTGGGCATTGAATTTGACAAGTGGGACGTGCCGAAGATCGACCAGCTGACCTTCGAGTCGACGCGGCCCGGCGTATTCTTCGGTGGCGACGCGGCCTTCGGCCCGAAGAACATCATCTGGGCCGTCGAGCACGGACACCAGGCGGCGATCTCGATCCACAAGCATTGCCAGGGCGAGGCGCTCGCCGAACGCCTCCCGCGTGGCGTAACGCTGCAGAGCCGCAAGGTCGGCATGAACGAGTGGTCGTACAAGAACGATTACGACGCGAAGGAACGCCGGCTGATGCCGCACGTGAGCCTGAAGGAACGCTTCAAGCGCCTGAACATCGAAGTCGAGCTCGGATTCGACGCGGAGCGCGCCGCCGAGGAGGTCGCCCGCTGCCTCAATTGCGACATACAGACCGTGTTCCACGCCAAGCTTTGCATCGAATGCGACGCCTGCATCGATATCTGCCCGACCGACTGCCTGACGATCACCGCGAACGGCGAGGAGGCGGACGTGCTCGCACGGCTGACGGCACCGCGCCGCAATCCCGACCAGCCGCTGTTCGTATCGGAGCCGCTGGTGCAGACCGGCCGCGTCATGATCAAGGACGAGGACCTGTGCGTGCACTGCGGCCTGTGCGCAGAACGCTGCCCGACCGATGCCTGGGAGATGCAGAAGTCCTGGATCAAGATTCCCTACGCCGAGGATGAGGCCCGATGCCAGAGCGAGCCAGCGCTTCGCCGCGCATAAACGACTTCACGCTCAAGTTCGCCAACGTCAATGGCTCGGGATCCGCCAGCGCGAACTCGCTGGTCATGAAGGCGATCTTCCGGATGGGTGTGCCCGTCGTCGGCAAGAACTTCTTCCCGTCCAACATCCAGGGGCTGCCGACCTGGTACGAGATCCGCGTGACCCGGGACGGCTGGCGCGCGCGCTCCGGGCGGATCGACGTCATGGTGGCGATGAACGCCGAGACTTATGCGCGCGACGTGCGCGAGGTCGCCGCCGGCGGATGCCTGCTCTACGACTCGACCTGGACCAGCAGCATCCTGCTGTCGCGCGACGACATCCGCGCCTACGGCGTGCCCTTCGCGGAACTTTGCAACACGCACTTCGAGGGCGCCCGGGCCCGCACGCTGATGAAGAACATCATGTACGCGGGCGCACTCGCGGCACTGATCGATCTCGACCTCGCGGTCATCCGCTCGCTGCTGGCGGAGACGTTTGCAAAGAAGCCGGCGCTGGTGGAATCGAACATGAAGGCGATCGAGATCGGCCACCGCTACGCGATGGAGCACTTCGAGTGCCCGCTGCCGACCCGCGTCGAGCGTATGGACGGGACCGCCGGCCACGTCATGATCGACGGCAACACCGCGGCGGCACTCGGCTGCCTGTACGCCGGCGCCACAGTCGGCGCGTGGTACCCGATCACGCCGTCCACCTCGCTGATGGACGCGTTCCGCGGTTTCTGCGCGCGCCACCGCGTGGATCCGGAGACCGGCCGCAACGATTACCTGATCGTGCAGGCCGAGGACGAACTCGCTGCGATCGGGATCGTGATCGGCGCGTCGTGGAACGGCGCGCGCGCCTTCACGCCGACCTCCGGTCCCGGCATCTCGCTGATGGAGGAGTTCATCGGGCTCGCGTACTACGCCGAGGTCCCGGCCGTCATATTCGACGTGCAGCGGGTCGGCCCCTCGACCGGAATGCCGACCCGCACGCAGCAGTGTGACCTGCTGGCCTGCGCCTATGCCTCGCACGGCGACACGCGCCACGTGCTGCTGTTTCCGGACTCGCCTGAAGAGTGCTTCCAGATGGCGGTGCAGGCCTTCGATCTCGCCGAGCGGCTGCAGACACCGGTGTTCGTGCTGCTCGATCTCGACATCGGCATGAACGACTGGATGGCGCCCGACCTGAAATGGGACGACAGCTATCGTCCGGACCGCGGCAAGATGCTGACCGACGAACAGATCGCGGGGCTCGGCAAGTTCCATCGCTACCTCGACCCCGATGGCGACGGCATCCCGTACCGGACGCTGCCCGGCATAAGTCCGAAGGCCGCCTATTTCACCCGCGGCTCGGGGCATAACCGCTTCGGCGTCTATACCGAGGATTCCGCCGAGTACCAGGACGTCATGGACCGCCTGACGCGCAAGTTCAGGTCGGCGGCGGCACTCGTGCCGAAAGCGGCGATCGACGGGTGCGCGGCCAGGTCCGGCATCGTCAGCCTCGGATCCTGCGACGCGCCGGTGCGCGAGGCGCTCGCGAGTCTGCGCCGGTCCGGGACCACGATCGATTACCTGCGCGTGCGCGGATTCCCGTTCGGTGACGAGGTGGAGGAGTTCATCGGGCTCGCGTACTACGCCGAGGTCCCGGCCGTCATATTCGACGTGCAGCGGGTCGGCCCCTCGACCGGAATGCCGACCCGCACGCAGCAGTGT
>JALYJS010000110.1 GCA_030799345.1 Pseudomonadota bacterium
GACGACGATCGCCGGGGCCCCCTCGATGTTCCGAACGCTGGGGGTGGAGATCCTTCGTGGACGCGGTTTCGACGATCGCGACGGGCCGGCCGCGCCACGCGTCGTGGTCCTGAGCGAATTCACGGCACGGCAGATGTTCGGTACCGCCGACGTCGTCGGGCGGGAGATGGCGGTCGGCCAGACGCGGTCCCCGACGGCCACGATCGTCGGCGTTGCCGCCGATACGGACGTGGGCAGTATCTTCGCGGATCCGCGGCCACTGGCCTACGTGCCGCTGACGCAGCACTACCAGCCGCTCATCACGGTCGTCGCGCGGGCATCCGGATCGGTGACGAATGCGGTGGGCGCGATGCGCGAGGCCATCCGGCGTGCCGATCCGGACGTGGCGGTCGACACCATCGGGACGGGACGATCGGTGCTCGCCGGACCGTTTCAGGTCCTGCGCGGGCTCGGCATGACGGCGGTCGGCCTCGGCGCGATCACGCTGCTTCTCGCCATGGCGGGCCTCTACGGCATCCAGTCGCATATCATTGCAAACCGCACGCGGGAGATCGGCGTGCGGATGTCGTTGGGGGCCACCGCCGGACAGATCAAGCGCATGGTGCTCGTGGACGGCTATCGTCCTGTCCTCGACGGGCTCATCTTCGGGTTGTCGATTGGCCTCGTCGGCCGGGCGATCGCGCGCGCGTATCTCGAGCTGGACGTCGCCATCGTCGATCCGTGGATGCTGGTGGTGACGCCGATTCCGTTGATCTGTGCCGCGTTCTTTGCCTGCTACTTGCCGGCCCGCAGGGCCGCGGCGGTCGATCCCAACGTAGCGCTCCGCAGCGAATAGCCACGCCGGTAGTTTTCTGCCGTTCGTTTCCTATGAAAACTTACAGCAGACACGACTTTACCCGAGAGGAACGCGCGGCGAGAGCCAAGGTTGCGATCAGCGCGGCGTTTGAGAGCAAAGAGCAAGCCTTTCTCGACTTCGTGCTCTCTCACTACGTCCGTGTTGGCGTGCAGGAACTCGACCAAGAGAAACTGACCCCATTGTTGCGGTTGAAATACAACAACTCAATTGCCGACGCGGTGGCTCACCTGGGCAAGCCTGAGGACATTGGACGAGTCTTCATCGGCTTCCAGAAATATCTGTATCAGCAAGAAGCGCGTTCGGCCGGAACACCGTTGAGCCGATAGTTCGATTAGTCGTCGCCGTCTGGGCCGAACGCTCGTTGCCCATGGCAGATCTCAAAGGAGGGCCGAAAACGACCTAGCCCCGCTTTTTGTCGCGCGCGGATAGGCGCTGGAGGGCGACGGTGGGCGAGATCACCGTGTCGGTCGTCGGGTCCAAAAATCCAAACTGGTTCGACACGCATCAGATCCCCAAGAACGCCGCATACGCGATTCCCGACGAGGCTGCCACCCGGCTAATGACGGCTTCTCTGGACGTAACCGACCCAACTGCCGCGACGAGAGTCGTCTCTGACGCTGTCGATCACTTTGGTCGAATCGATGTCCTCGTCAACAACGCGGGCTACGGTCTCATCACTGCGTTTGAGGAAATGTCGCCTGAACAAATCCACCAGCAATTCGCAACCAACGTATACGGCGTGATGAACGTCACTCGCGCCGTGTTGCCAGTCATGCGACGCCAGCGCAGCGGGCACTTGTTCACGATCGCTTCGATGGGTGGCTACCTCGGTGGATCGCGCGGGACAGCGTACGCCGCTTCCAAGTTTGCGGTGGCCGGCTTCACAGAGTCGCTCGCCCTCGAACTCGAGGAGTTCGGCATCACCGCGACAATTGTCGGACCCGGATACTTCCGCACCGATTTTCTAGACAAGTCCTCGGCGATTCTCGAACCGGCGACGCTCATCGAGGACTATCGCGCGTCAAATGCTGCGTTTCGCGCCGCCACGGAGACCGCCAACCATGCCCAACAAGGCGATCCGAACGCTCTCGGCCGCCTGCTTGTTGAAATCGCAGCGGAGAGAAAACCGCCACTTCACCTGCCGGTCGGCGCCGACGCCGTCCAGCTTGTCGAGCAGCATCACAACTCCGTGCTGAACGATATCAAGGCCTGGCGCGCCAAGAGCAGCAACACGGCTTTCAACGCCGGTTAGTGTTCGTGCGTAGGCTTTACCACGTGCAGGACCGGTGGAGAACACCGGGTCCTGCCACGACGGTCTGAAGCAACTGAAACTGAAAACTGTGTAGAAACTGTGTCAGGTGAGGTCAAGAC
>JALYJS010000140.1 GCA_030799345.1 Pseudomonadota bacterium
GAACAGGGTCGGCGCTGGTCGCGCGCCATCGCGCGGCGGACGGTTACTGGTACGGCAACAAGCCCGAATTGTTAGGTGACATCCGTGGACCGGGCGTCGACGAGATCATCCACCGCATCGAGAGCGCGGTCGCCGCATATCCGTACCCGGATCGCTACCACATCTGGCCGGGACCGAACTCGAACACCTTCGTCGCGTTCGTCCTGCGCAAAGTGCCGGAGCTGCGCGTCGACCTGCCGCCGACCGCGATCGGCAAGGACTATCTCGGCTGGAAGTCCGTCGGAAAGACGCCGAGCGGCACCGGCGGCCAGGCAAGCCTTTTTGGCGTGCTCGGCGTCGCGGCCGGCCTCGAGGAAGGGGTCGAAGTGAATCTGCTCGGGCTCAACTTCGGCGTGGATCCGAAGAGCCTGTCGATCAAGCTGCCGATCGTCGGGCGGCTGGGCCCGAAGAACCAGCCGGAGCCGCTGATGATCGCGGCGGAGCGTTAACGCTCGAGCGCGACGCCCCAGTCGGTCACTTCCCCGCCCCACTCCTTGAGCACCGCTTCGACCTCGTTGCCGTCGCTCGCCGCGATCGCGATGATTCGTTCGCGATCCCACGCCGGCGTCGGCGCGTCGTGATCGTGTTGTTCGTGCGGTCGCCCTTCGCTGCACGATTTGCACAGGTTGGTCACGCTCGTCGCCCAGTCTTCGACCGGCAGTTCGCGCGCCTCGCAGAGTTCCTCGAGCCGCGTCACCGCCGCTTCGTCGTCCGCGATCGCTTCGACGACGTACGTGCTGTACGGACCGGGCTCGAACAGCTCGATCATGTTGAACACCGGGCGCTCCTTGCCGTTCTGATCGAGGCGATGGCCGACGGGCGCGCCGTCGTTGAGCACGACGTCACCGAACGCGATTCCCGAGCGCGAGAACGGAATGCTTTCGATGCGCGTGCGCACGGGGCAGATGCGTCTCGCCCAAACTACCTCGGCATCGCCGTCCGGATTCAACCGCACCGGCGTACCGCCGAAGTTCTCCTCGATTGGAGAATCGCCCGGCTCGATCGGCATGCCGAGCCCCTTCCACACCGACCGCGCCGTCTTCCAGTCACGCAGTGCCGTCGCCGCGATCGCGAGATTCCAGTGCGCCGCTTCGTCATCCGGCGCCAGCTCGGACGCGCGCTTGTTGTACTTGAAGGAGTCTTTCCAGGCGCCGCGGTATTTGTAGATGAGGCCGATGTTGTAGTGGACGCGGGAGTCGGTGATATCCATCTCGAGCGCGGCGAAGTATTTCTTGAGGGCACCGTCGATGTCGCCCTCGTCGCTCAGCGAGTTGGCTTCCTCGATCAGGTCTTCTGCGGGTCTGCGTTCGGACATTCAGTTTCCTGTTTCAATCACCGCCGCAGCCGCCCCCGCCGCCATCCCCATCAGCGCCGCTCTCGCCGCCATGTCCGCTGGAGCACCCGAGACCGTCCGTCGAACCATCGACACTCGAGTCGCCGAACGCTTCGGCGCACTGCGAACCAGCCGACCCCTGCGCGACTTCCGCGGGTGCACGGCGACAATCGAGACTGTAGACGAACCCGTCGCCGATGCCGAGCTTGCGGTCGATGGCGAACAACAGCGGCAAACGCGTCGCTTTGCGAGGACTGATGTTCTCTTCGAGACAGGCAAACCACCAGACGCGGCGTAGGCCCTCGTTGTCCACGCGCGCGCCGCCGAGCTTCACGGCGGGTGTGTGATGCAGAAACTGCCCGAATGCCTCGTCGCAGAATTTCTTGTAGTCACGCGTGAAGAGGATGAACTCATGCCAAAGATCATCGACGGCCTGTGACGGCATCGCCACGCGTTGATGGCCGCTCTTGTGGTAAGTGAGAAAAAACTGGCGCAGACCGCGCGCCACGATCTGCTGCTGCTTCACATCGAGCATCGGACGAGCTTTGTGAAACTTCTCGAATACGCCCTGCGGAAACATGTACGCCCGGATGTACGTTTCACGCTTCAGGCGCTTTCGGAGCCTGTCTAGCC
>JALYJS010000141.1 GCA_030799345.1 Pseudomonadota bacterium
AATGAAGTAAGTTAATGCCGCTGGTAACGCGTATTGGGAGAAGCCATGCAAGGTCCGGGCAGTCTCGATCTCTCGCGGCGAGACGTTCTCAAGCTCGGCGCTGCTGCAATTGCAGCGCCGATGGTAGCCAGGGCGCAGCAAGCGGATACGAACACCGCTGTTGTCAGTACCGTGACACTCAACGTCAACGGCAAAACGCACTCACTCGAGCTCGACACTCGGACGACGCTGCTTGACGCGCTGCGTGACCACTTGCAGCTGACCGGCACTAAGAAGGGATGCGACCACGGTCAATGCGGAGCTTGCACGGTGCTGGTCGATGGGCGCCGCATCAATTCGTGCTTGACTCTGGCAGTTATGCAACAGGCCCAGAAGGTGACGACCATCGAGGGCCTGGGGACCCCGTCGAAAATGCATCCAATGCAAGCGGCATTCGTCAAACATGACGGCTTTCAATGCGGATACTGCACGCCCGGGCAGATTTGCTCCGCAGTGGCGGTGCTGACGGAAATCGAGCAAGGCATACCGAGCCATGCGAGCACGGATCTCGACGCCGTGGTTCACCCGACGCCGAGTGAGCTCCGTGAACGCATGAGCGGAAACATCTGCCGATGTGGCGCGTACTCGAACATTGTCGACGCGATCAGTGAGGTTGTGCAGAACACGACCGTGGTGAGCACATGAGGTCTTTCAGCTACGAGAAGGCCGCCACGCCCGCCGCGGCAGCGGCAGCCGTTGCGCGCAATCCGGACGCAAAATTCATTGCCGGCGGCACTAACCTGCTCGATCTCATGAAGCTCGAGATTGAAACGCCGGCGCATCTCGTCGACGTGAATGACCTCTCTCTGGACAAGATCGAGACCACGCCGGATGGAGGGATGCGCATTGGCGCACTGGTGCGCAACACGGATCTCGCCGCCGATGCGCGCGCGCGGCGCGAGTATCCGCTGCTGCCGCGCGCCTTGCTGGCCGGCGCCTCCGGCCAGCTGCGCAACATGGCCACTACGGCCGGCAACCTGCTGCAACGCACCCGCTGCCCGTATTTCTACGATACGAACCAGACGTGCAACAAGCGCGACCCTGGCAGCGGCTGCGCGGCCCTGCAAGGCTTCAGCCGCCAACTCGCCGTGATCGGTTCGAGCAATGCCTGTATTGCGACCCACCCCTCCGACATGGCGATCGCGATGCGCACGCTCGATGCGACAATCGAAACGGTGAGGCCGGACGGGACGGCGCGGAAAATCCCTATCGCGGACTTCCACACGCTGCCCGGCGACACGCCGCACATCGAGAATACACTACAGCAGGGCGAGTTGATTACCGCCGTGACGTTACCAAAGCCCATCGGCGGCAAACAGCTGTATCACAAGGTGCGCGACCGCTCGTCGTATGCGTTCGCCTTGATCTCCGTTGGCCTGATCGTGCAGCCGGACGGTAGCGGTCGGGTGGCGCTGGGCGGCGTCGCTCACAAACCCTGGCGCGTGGAAGCGGCGGAAGCCGAGCTCCCACGCGGTGCCAAGGCCGTGACCACGCGGCTACTGGAAGGCGCGCGACCGAGGCATGACAACGAGTTCAAGCTCACGCTGGTCGAGCGCACGCTCGAGGCGGTACTGGCCGACGCGAGGAGCGCGTAACCCATGAAATTCGACCAGCCCGCTACCCAAAATCCGATCGACGGTAAGAAGGTCATTGGCAAAGCGACGGATCGCTACGAAGGCAAACTCAAGACCACCGGCACAGCCAAATATGCCTACGAGTGGCATGACATCGCGCCGAAGCCGGCGTACGGCTATGTACTCGGCGCCGCTATCGCCAAAGGCCGCATCGCCTCGATGGACACGGCCGCTGCGGAATCCTCGGCAGGCGTGCTCGCAGTCGTCTCGGCGCAGAATGCAGGCCCACTGAGCAAAGGCGATTTCAACACCGCGAGACTACTCGCCGGGCCCGAGGTTCAGCACTACCACCAGGCAGTTGCCATCGTGGTCGCGCGCACGTTCGAAGAAGCGCGCTCGGCTGCCGGAAAAATCAGAGTTCGATACGTCGCCGAGCCAGGCGCATTCGATCTCGCGAAAGCGAAGGACAGTGCGCAGAAACCGCCTGCGGCGTTCGGTACTGAACCGGACAGCGCTGTGGGCGATTTCGACGGAGCATTTGCGGCAGCACCCGTGCAGTTCGATGCGACTTACACCACCCCGGACCAGACGCACGCGATGATGGAGCCTTTCGCCTCGATCGCCGCCTGGAAAGGCGACGAGCTTACGGTCTGGACATCAAATCAGATGATCAACTGGGCCCGTAACGATCTGGCCAAGACGCTGCAAATGGATCCCGCAAAGGTTCGAGTGGTGTCGCCATACATTGGTGGGGGATTCGGCGCCAAGCTTTTCTTGCGCTCAGATGTGTTGATGGCTGCGCTCGGAGCGCGAGCCGCGAGGCGGCCAGTGAAAGTGGCGCTGACGCGCCCATTGATCGCGAACAATTCCACGCACCGCCCCGCGACCATCCAGCGCGTTCGGCTCGGCGCCACCGAGGACGGCAAGATCACGGCATTCGCGCACGAGACCTGGTCTGGCAATCTGCCCGGCGGCAGCTCCGAGATGGGCATTCTGGCTTCC
>JALYJS010000159.1 GCA_030799345.1 Pseudomonadota bacterium
CAGCTGCACCGGGCACGGTGGAGACCAGCGTCGATGGGCGAATTGTCGAGATCAGGAACCGGCTCGAAGAACTGCTGCTTCAGTACACGGATTCGCATCCCGATATCGTCGCGATGAAGGAATCCATCGCAAGTCTTGAAGCGCAGCGAATTCGGGAAATCGAAGTTTTGCGATCCAGTCGCGGCGCCCTCGGATCGGCGAGGTCGTCGACGTCCAGTCTGGTTTTGCAGAATCTGCAGATCGCTCTCAATGAAGCCGAGCTGGTGATCGCTGCGGCGGACAGCCAACTGGCCGATCACCGCGCGCGGATCACCGAACTCAGGGGCATGATGAATGTGCTCCCGGAAGTCGAAGCGGAACTCGCGCGTTTGACACGCGATTACGGCACCAACCAGACGCAGTACCAGCAGCTGCTGCAACGTCTCGAATCGGCGCGCCTGACAGATGAGGCGGACCGAAGTGAGGATCTGAAGGTAAAAGTCATCGAGCCGCCCGTGCTGCCGATGCTGCCGGCCGCACCCAAGCGGCAGTTGCTGTTGATTGGTGTCTTGATGGGCGGATTGGGCATGGGATGCGGCATCGCCTGGCTGCTGGCGCAATTGCGTCCGGTGTTCTCGAACCTTCGAGAACTCCGAAAGCTCATCCAGGTCCCGGTCCTCGGGTCCGTGTTACAGCTTGATGGGAACCGCGCTTCAGTGATCCGGGGCTGGATATCGCTTGGCGGGTACTCGGCGGTCGTGGGAAGCATGTTCCTGGTCTTCGGAGTACTGTTCCTGATCCAGAACCGCGTCGCCGAATACGCACAGGCATTGGTCAGCGGCGGTGCCCCATGAACGTATTCGAACGCGAACGGAAAAAACCGGAATCAGCGGGCGAGGCTCTTGCCGTGCTGGAGCCGCGGGCGCCAGTGATTGCGACGATGCAGGCGTCCGAGGGTGACGCGATGCGCCGCGTCTGGGACGACCGGGGCAATACCGCTCTTTTCAGTCAGCTCAGGAACATCCGTCGCGAGATCGGCTCGTTGTTGGACGAAAAGCGGGCCAGGCAGCGCGGCACCGTGATCCTGGTGACGAGCGCGATGCCGGGTGAAGGCAAGTCATTCCTGTCCGTCGGGCTGGGACGCGTATTCTCGTCCGGACATGATCGAAGGGCGGTTCTTGTTGACGGGGATCTTCCGAAACGTCACCTGACGGACGCGATGGGCACCCGCGATCAACCGGGGATCATCGAATGCCTCTCGGATGGTCGGTCTTTGTCAGACGTACTCTGCCGCACGGATCAGCCTGCATTGAACTTCATCCCGGCCGGTCGGTGGCGGCCGGACGCACCGGACCTCATGTGTGGCACGCGAATGGACCGGATCCTGGAGTCGTTCCGCCAGTGCGAAAGCCGCGTATTCATCGTCGATACGGCGCCGATACTCGCATTTGGCGAGACGGCTTATCTGGCAGAGCGAGCCGATCTGGTCTTGCTTATCGTGCGCGCCGATCGGACGCCGCGTGCTGCCGCAGACGAGGCATTGCGCAAGCTGGCTGGGAACCGTCCACTTGCCGTAGTGCTCAATGGCCAGAAGGGCAGTGTCCTGGACAGCTACTATGGTTATGGAGACTCCTATGGCGACTACTCGCCAGCGGAGAAAAAGTAACGTGGCAGTCCTTTCTCGATTCAACCTGGGCTGTTTGGTCGGGCTTTGTCTTGCAACACTGCCGGCCGGTGCCGCGGAATGGGGCGTTTCGGTCGGTAGCGGCCTCACTTACAGCGACAACGTCGACCGGGTAACAGACGGGGACTCAGTGACCGTGGCGACAACCGATTTCGCCGCCCAGATCATTGGCGTTGGAAATCGCTATGACGTAGACGTTGAGGCGGCCGCGGTCTGGCGCGAGTATCTCGACTCCGAATACGAAAATGACATTTTGCCGCAGTTTCGCGGTGAGCTGAACTGGGCGCCCATTCCGGAGCACTTCGTCTGGACCGTCCGTGACAATTTCGGACAGGTGGCGCTGACGCCGGCGGAAAGCCTGCAGCCGTTCGATCGCCAGGACATCAACATATTTTCTACCGGTCCGGCGGCGACCTTGCCGCTTACGCAGCGCGTGAATCTCCGGCTCGCCGGTCTGTACAGCGATATCTACTACGAGGACGAGGATATCGACGCGAACCGGATTTCGGGCGCACTGACCGTGGAGCGGGAAATTGCGCACGACCGTTTCGTGTATGTCAGAGGATTCTCAGACCGGACGGAATTCAAGGAAAGCCAATACGGGGGTTACGATATCCAGGGTTATTACCTGGGATACGACAGCGTAGGCATCCGGACTGCGATCATTGCCGAGGTCGGTGTGGAAGAGTTGCACGATGGCGGAGAGGTCGACGACGGCTTATATGTCAATGTCGACATCGAACGGGAACTGGGCGAGCGGGTGACAGCAACAGCGCGATACCTCAGTCGGTACGCTGACGCCGCCGATATGTTCGCGCTCTCCCAGGATCTCGAGCCCCGGCTTGGCGGCACGACCAATCTGCAGGTCACCAGCGATCCGGTTCAGCTCGACATAGCGATGCTCGACCTGAGATGGGAGGGCGCGCGAACCGCGACCGGTATCACCGCCGTATGGAGCAACGAGAATGCCGATTCCCTGGTGCAGCCCGATCGCGAAATACGGGGTATCGCCGTGCGCGGGTCCCGCCGGCTTTCGGCATCGACGCGGCTGGGGGCGGCCGCGTTCTTTTTCCAGGAGGAACGGACCGGCGCGGTGGAGCAGCAACAGGATGATTTCACCGTAAGCGTGGACTTCACCGCCGAGCTGACCAGGACACTTTCGTTGGTGGCGGTGCTCGAGCACTACAACCGCAATAATTCCCCGGCGGACTACGATGAGAACAGGGTCATGGTCCTGCTTCGATATACGCCGCGGGCCATCACGCGCGATCTGCCATCCTTTTATGAACGCCGTTTGAACCGGCGACCTGCGACTGGCGACGTGGCGACACCGGTACCGGCCAGCGCCAACGAGCCTCCCGACCGTCCGTGAGCGGCGCAGCGCGCCGCCCGCATCTTCGACAGGATGACGAACCATGAGGACGGCGCTGTTCGTCGTGTTCGTGGCTTACGTCGTCTTGCTGGCAATCCGGCCGCAGGAATTCGTGCCTGCGCTGCAGTTTGTCCCGATCCTCCAGTTCACGCTGCTCGGTGCTTTCGCCCTGTGGATTTTTACACGGGACAAGGGCCTAGGGTGCCCGCAGTTCGTGTTGCTCCCGCCCTTCGTGCTCGTGGCCTGGATCGGAATGGGCCTGTCGGGCTGGTGGGGCGGCATCGTCAAGATCCTCGATCTCATCCTGCCGCCGATCTTCCTGTTCGTGACTGCCACCGGCGCCGTGCGCAGCGTGAGCCAGCTCAGAATCTTCA
>JALYJS010000180.1 GCA_030799345.1 Pseudomonadota bacterium
ATGCAGAACGGGGCCCTGGTGTCTCCTTCGGAGATCGTGCTCACCGCTGGCACGAAAGCCGACCCGACCTTGTCCCGCGGCCCCGTGCTCGACTACCTGCAGGGCGCCGCCGCCCGGATCGGCAACATCGCCATGAGCTCCTCGCCGGTGAGCTGGCTGTTCGGCGCTCAACCGGACTTCGAATGGTTTGATGTGCCGGATAGCCAGTCGGGCAAGGCCGGCGCACAGATTGGTAACGTCGGCTATTTCGTCGGCGGCGCGGCCGGTGTCGTGCGGCAGGCGGGAACCGAGCTGGTCTCCAGGGCACCAAGCGCTTTTGCGAGGTCTCTGCAGGGAACAACCAAATATCCGTACGTTGACCGATTCAAGGACATTACCCTTAAGAAGGGTACGGTGGTGTTCAGCGGATCGCCCGGACAGACTTCTTTCTATACGACAAGGAGCGCACTGCGTAGAGCCGGCGGCAGCGCTGAGAGGCTTTTCAAGGGTTTGCAAGTTAGGAGACATCACACCGGTTACCGCTCGCGCGTCGCCGCTTACGAAGTCGTTGCAGATACGCCCGCGGCTTTTGGTCTTGCTCTTCGTAACACCGATCATGGCGATGGCTGGTTGCCTCAGATCGTAGTACCTTCGTTTGAAAATTCATTGCGTTTTATCGATGACTTTGCGATTGGACCTTGAATGAAAATCGATTCTGCAGACGGCTCCATCGTATTCGCCAAAGGCACAATCAGCGCCGGACTTAGCCGCGAGGATTTTCTGAAGTCGTCGCTCGGGCCGATTTCAAAGCAACGGGTAATGGGTGGCAACTGGACACATCAGGACCTTGAGCCGGAGTCGGGTATTTATTGTTCAGTAAGCTTTGACGACGATCGCCTTGATCACGTCTTCATCCTGATGGAACACCCCTCAGACGAGGTAGACGAGCAGGCCGAAGCTCTCGAACTCAAGAGAAGATCCTTGCACGACGCCTGGCTTCTAAAGGAACTGGGGCCACCCCCATATGAATACACGTGGGGAAGGATTGCTTCTGAATACGACAATCGAGGCTGCGTAAGCGAGATCATCATTAGTTACGGCGTTCGGACGGAACCACCGCGCTGGTGGCAGGAACGTCAACCACCCGAATCCTGATTACCCGCCAAATTTGTGTACGCCGCGCTATCATTCGCGGCCATGCCGAATAAGAAGCAGCGGACCGTCACCTTCGACGGGGACATCATCCGGATCGATGGCAAGCCCAAGCGCATGACCTTCATGGTCCGTGACGCCTTCTGGGCGCATGACTGCGCCATCGTACTGCTGGACCCGAAGTCCTACCTGGACCAGCCCGCCTTCCACGCGCAGCGGCGCCGGGCCCGCAAGCCCGTCGGGAACCTCTGCGCCTACTCTGCCGCTGGCGAACCGCTTTGGCAGGCGGAACAACCGCAGGCCGCTGACCACTACTACCTGATCGAGAGCAAGGATCCGCTGGTCGCGCTCTCTTTCTCCGCGTTCCGCTGCATGCTCGATCCGGCCAACGGCAAGATCCTCCGGAAACAGAACATCAAGTGACGGGACCCCTGAAACTCGCAGCGGACGAAACCGAGCTGGTCGGCCAGTGGCTGTCCCGGGGCCCCCGCATCACCAGCGACGCGATCTGCGCACGAATCGAGCGGTTGATCTCGGAATACCTCGTCTCGCTCGGCACCGACGAGTCCGGCTGGGATGCGCTGTATCGGGATCCGTTGACCGGCCGGCTCTGGGAACTGACCTGGCCGCAGTCCGACCAGCACGGCGGCGGACCGCCGCGGCTGCGGCTCGTCGATGCCGACGAGGTCCGTTCAAAGTACGGTCTGGTCACGGACGGCTGAGGAACCCGTGCCGGACACGATCGTCATCGCGGGAGGCGGCCACGCGGCGGCACAGGTCGTCGACAGCCTGCGCAAGGAGGGCTTCGACGGGCGCCTGGTGCTGGTCGCCGCCGAGCCGGTATTGCCCTACCAGCGCCCGCCACTGTCGAAGAAATTTCTCGCTGGCGAACTGGAGGCCGAGCGCCTGCCGATCCGCCCCGCAGGTTTTTACGAAAGCACGCGCTGCGAGCTTGTGCTCGGCAATCCGGTCGCGACGATCGATGCGGCGCACCGGCA
>JALYJS010000200.1 GCA_030799345.1 Pseudomonadota bacterium
ACCTGTGCGGCATCGTCGGGCAGCCCGAGCTTGCGAAGCACGGCAATGCCCTGCGATGCGAAGGCTTCGTTGAGTTCTATCACGTCGAAATCGCCGATCCCGAGCTGCAGGCGCGCGAGCAGCTTCAAGGTCGCGGGCGCAGGCCCGATGCCCATGATCCGGGGTTCGACGCCCGCGACCGCGGCGCCGAGCACGCGTGCACGGGGCGTGAGCCCGTGCTGCCGCGCCGCCTTCTCGCTCGCGAGCACGAGCGCGCAGGCGCCGTCGTTGACGCCTGACGCGTTGCCGGCCGTAATGGTGCCGCCCGCGCGAAACGGCGTCGGCAGCTTCGCCAGCGCCTCGAGCGTGGTCGCGCGCGGGTGTTCGTCGCGCTCGACGATCACCGGATCGCCCTTCTTCGCGGGGATCGTTACCGGAACGATCTCCTGCGCCAGCGTGCCGTCCTGCTGCGCGCGCGAGGCGCGCTGCTGGCTCCTGAGCGCGAATGCATCCTGGTTCGCGCGTGACACGCCGAACTCCGCTGCAACGTTCTCGCCGGTCTCCGGCATCGAATCGATGCCGTATTGCTGCTTCATGAGCGGGTTCACCAGGCGCCAGCCGATGGTCGTGTCGAACATCTGCTGGGTGCGCGAATACGCCGCATCCGGCTTCGACAGCACGTAGGGCGCGCGGCTCATGCTCTCGGCACCACCGGCGATGACCAGTTCCGCCTCGCCGCTCCGGATCATGCGTGCCGCGATCGCGACCGCATCGAGGCCGGAGCCGCACAGGCGGTTGACCGTGACGCCGGCCACGGTGACCGGCAGGCCAGCAAGCAGCAGCGCCATCCGCGCGAGATTCCGGTTGTCTTCGCCCGCCTGGTTGGCGCAGCCGAGAATGACGTCGTCGACCGCCTGCCAGTCGACCGACGGATTGCGGCTCATCAGTGCCCGCAATGGCACGGCCGCGAGGTCGTCGGTGCGCACGCCGGCGAGCACGCCGCCGTAGCGCCCGATCGGCGTGCGGATGGCGTCGCAGATCAGTGCGTCAATCATCGATCAGTCTCCCGGCAATCTGGTGGCTGCGTCCGCGGAACAGTGCGACCGTCTCGTCGCGCTGGTTGCGGACTTCGATTTCGTAGATGCCGGCGCGGCCAGCGCGCCAGCGCTCCTCGGCAATGGCGCTCAACAAATCGCCTTCGCGACCCGGCGCGAGGAACTCGATCGCGGCGCCGGCCGCGACGGTGTTGTCGCCGTGCGAATTGCAGGCAAAGGCGAATGCGCTGTCGGCCAGCGCGAAGATCAGGCCGCCGTGGCAGAGGCCATGGCCGTTGACCATGTCCGCGCGTACCCGCATCGACACGACCGCCCGCCCCGGCTCGCAGGATTCGAGTTGCATGCCGAGCATCTGCGACGCGCGATCGCCGGCGTAAAGCGCCTCGGCCGCCCGTGTTGCAAGCGATTCGGTCATGCGGGATTCATTCGTCGTAGCTGATTTCGAGCGCCGGGCTCGTGGGCCGCGCCTGGCAGCAGAGAATATAACCCGCCTCGACTTCCCAATCCTCGAGCGCGACGTTGTGCTCCATCGTGGCGCTGCCGCTCACCAGCCTCGCCCGGCAGGTCGAGCAGACGCCGGCGCGGCAGGAGAACGGCAGGTCGAGGCCGGCGCGTCCTGCCGCATCGAGGATCACTTCGTCCGGCTGCATCGCGAACCGGCGGCGTCGCCCGTCCATGACGACCGTGACCTCGGCGGCGCCGGTACGCTCCGCTACCGGCACACGCGGCACCGGCGCCGCCACGGCCTCCCCGCCGGCGACCGCCGTGAAATGTTCGACGTGCACCGCCCCGTTCGCGCCGAGCGCCGACAGCGCCGACTGGACCTCTTCCGCCATCGTGCCGGGTCCGCAGATGAAGAACTCGTCGACCTCGGTGACCGCGAGACCGTGCCTGGCGATTTTGCGGACACGCGAAGCATCGATACGCCCGTTGAACAGCGCCACGTCCTGGGGTTCCCGGCTCATGATGAAGCACACCGAGAATCGCGACAGGAAGCGGTCTTTCAGCGCCTGCACTTCCTCGAGGAACATCGTGCGCGCGGTGCTGGTATTACCGTAGTAAAGCTGGAACTGGCTGTCCGGCTCGCGTTCGAGGACGGTCGCGGCAATCGACAGGACCGGCGTAATGCCGCAGCCGGAAGCAAACGCCGCGCACAGGCGTGGCCCGCGGGACGCGCGCGTATTGAAGCTGCCATTCGGCGTCATGACGTCGACGACGTCGCCCGGCTGGAGCACCCGCGCCAGATGAGGCGACATGCGGCCGGCGTCGTGCACGCGCAAGCCGATCGTGAGCGCCGTAGCGCCTTCCGGATTCACGATGGAATACGTGCGCCGCTCTTCGCGGCCGTCGATCAGCGCGCGCAGCGCCAGATGCTGACCGGCGCGGAACCGGTACTCGGCGCGCAGCGCTTCCGGCACGGCGAAGCTGATCGCGACCGCGTCGTCCGCTATGACACGGCGCTCCGAGATCGCGAGCGGATGGAACTTCAGCATCGGCTCAAAGGCACTTGAAGTAGTCGAACGGTTCCAGGCAGGCAGTGCAGCGATAGAGCGCCTTGCAGGGGGTCGAGCCGAATTCGGAGAGCCGCTCCGTCGCCTGCGAACGGCATCGCGGGCACGCGATGACGGACTCGGCGTGCACCAGCGCCCGCGTGCTGCCGACCGCCGCCGCGGGCGGCGTGATGCCATAGGCCTCGAGCTTGCGC
>JALYJS010000275.1 GCA_030799345.1 Pseudomonadota bacterium
CGAAGACATCACGTTCCAGTTTCGCTTTACGACGGAAGTTCGCGGCGTTGCTCTCAACATCGGCGGCGAAGACGTTCCGATTCCCCTGAAGCAAGCTGGCGGGGTCGGGCCAACGGCCGCGGATGACGACAACCTGAACGTGGTTGAGTCCTACACGGTCGATATCGTTCGGGGTGACCGCCGCAGCGGCACGCGAGAGTCGGTCACCCTTGCGTCAGACGGTTCCACGACCTTCGTCAAGCCGGTGGACAATATCGGCAACAAGACATTGGCCGACTATGCCGCGTACGCCAACGATCACATCTACGACATCAGCATTCCGGGCTGCGGCGACGGACGCCTGTTCGTCGGGCAACGCCGGGAAGGCTTTGTCGTGAATCTTGGCGAGGTCTTCGACCTGATCAACACCAACCCGCTCGGGGCACCGGATGGCGAGGCGAACACGCTCGCGGACAAGAACGTCACGACGCTCGCGCTCGAAGTGCCAGTAAGCTGCCTCGCCGGACCTGATAGCGGCATCGTCGGCGGCTGGACAACCGCCAGTGTGCGCCAGGCGCGTGTCATCAACCCCTCGCCAAACACGCAAGGGCCCGTAATCAACGGCGGCGCCTTTACACAGGTGTCTCGCCTCGGCGCGCCGCTGGTGAACGAAGTCGTTATCGGCCTGCCGGACAAGGATCGCTTTAACCACAGTGAACCGGTTAATGACGGTCAATTTGCCGTTTATGTCACGAACCCGACCCTGCCGGCATTGATCGAACTGCTGTTTCCGGCGGCTATTGCGCCGACAGCGTTTCCTCGCGAAGACCTGGTCGCCGGTTTCCTCACCGGAGTCGACGGCCTGAATCAACCACCCAACGTGGTCGCGTCCGAAATGCTGCGGCTGAACACAGCGATACCGGCGGTACCTTCCGCCAGCCAGGCCCCGTTGGGAGTACTGGCGGGCGATAACGCCGGTTTCCCGAACGGTCGCCGGCCCGGAGACGACGTTGTTGACATCGCGCTCCGCGTGGTGATGGGCGTCCTGCTTGATATCACCGATGCGCCCGCCGGACAATTGCCGTTTACCGATGGCGCCTATGTCGATGCCACGTTCTTTGACGCAACGTTCCCCTACCTCGTGACGCCGTTGCCCGGCTCACCCAACTGAAAAGGAGAAGCGTCATGAGAACATACCGACTCAGAGTGGTGATGTTGGCCATGGCGGCCAGCATCACCGTTGCCGGCTGCGACGGCAGTTCCAGCAGGTCGCCGCCACCGCCACCGCCACCGCCACCGCCGACTACGGTTGATTTTACGAGCTTCGTGATCGACCAGTTCGCGGCGACTGCCGATGACACCGAATCGGAGCCCGTTGACGACACGGATTTTGCGTTCAACGATCAGGACAATCCTGATGCCTTCTCCGAGCTTTTGCCGGGCCCTTAGGCGCAGCGCGGCAACCGCAGGCATCGCCGCCACGATCGCAGTGGCGGCGGTGTCGTTGGCGCACGGTGCTGGCGACGATTTATCCGATCTTTCCGCCGAGCCGCCAGCTGATACCGTGGTCCTGCAACGGGCCGAGAGTGCCGATTCTCCGCAAGGACTCGCCGCGCGGTGGCGAGCCCTTCAGCGCGATCCCGGCGATGCCGACGCTGCAAGCCGTTACGCCGGTCTGGCGCTCCGGCAATACGCGGTAAGCGGCGATGCGCGTCACCTCGGTTACGCGGAACGTGCGTTGGCAGACTGGCAAGACGCTGCTGATCCACCGCTGTCGGTTTGGCTTCTGCGCGGACGCATCCTGCAGACACAGCACCGGTTCGCCGAGGCGGGCGCTGACCTCGACCGCTTACTCGCGAAGCACAGGCATTCGGTGGAGGGCATGCTGATGGCTGCGGATGCCTGGCGGCGTGCCGGTGAAATCGATCGGGCAAGGTCGCGCTGTGCAGGGCTTGCGCTCGCCGGTTTCGCGGAACCCGCCTCGCATTGTGCCGCGGATATTCTCATGAGTCTCGGCAAGGCCGCAGAGGCATATGCCTTACTGTCGCCCTTGCACACCGGCCCCAGCCGCGCGCCAAAGGAGCTAAAGCAATGGATGCTGACCGTCGCGGCCGATGCCGCCGCTGCAGCCGGGAGGAACCCGCAAGCTCGAGCATTTTATGAGCGCGCGCTTGCGATCCCGGACGCGGGCATCGCAGTGCACGCCTCCTATGCCGACCTGCTGCTCGCCGAAGGCCGCCCGCACGATGCGATCGCGGCACTGGGGCGGGCTCGGAATCAGGATGCGGATGCCCTATTGCTGCGACGGGCGATTGCGGCAAAGCAGCTTGACGGGGCGGATTTCGGAGCGCTTCGTGACCGGCTGCGGGCCGCCTTCGATGAGGCAGAAGCGCTCGGCACGGCGACGTTACATCTGCGTGAGCTTGCACTGTTCGCGCTGTGGATTGACGACGACCCGCACGCGGCGCTCGCGCATGCCAGGCTGAACTGGACCCTTCAAAAGGGCTGGGAGGACGCGGCACTGTTCATCGACGCGGCCCGGGCCGCCGGTCGCCCCGAGGCGGCCGGTGCCGTTCACGACTGGCGCCGACGTTTTCAAGCGGGGGGAGGATGACGTGATGCGATTAAGTGCTTTTGTTGCGACTGGATTGCTGCTGTGTTGCAACGGATTGTCACCGGCGCATGCGCACAGCCAGAGCAGCAGCCGCCTGGCGCTGGACCTGTCGGAGCGAGTGCCGCAGGGTCTGACGCTCCACCTGACACTGCTGGATTTGCTGCACCTGATCGATCTCGACAGTGACGGCGACGGGCAGCTGACCTGGGGCGAGGTTTCCGCTTCGGAACCCGAGATTCTCGAGCTCATCGCCGCCAACGTTTCGCTGCGTGCCGACAGTGGTTCCTGCAGTCTGAGTGCGAAGCAGCGCGGGTTTTCGCTCACGACCCTCGCAGAAGCCCCCGCCCTGCGAGTGCAGCTTCTGGTGCGCTGTCCGGCGCCAGCCGCGACAAGCAGTTTCCATTTCAGCTACCAGTTATTCTTCGACGACGATCCGACGCACAGGGCTCTGCTCAGCGTAACCGGCGGTGCAGGCGCGGAGACTTACCTTCTGACGACGGACTCACGTGAACTCGAGTTGCCCGGCGGGCAGGACGCTCGGGCCTCTAACCAGCAGGAAGGACCACCAGCCGCAAGGTGAAAAGTCAAGGAC
>JALYJS010000098.1 GCA_030799345.1 Pseudomonadota bacterium
GCACGGCGGCTCGCGGCGGTCGGCGCCGGTTTTCTCGACTGCCCGGTCAGCGGCGGCGTCGAAGGTGCTGCGAACGCGACGCTCGCTATCATGTGTGGCGGCTTGCCGGAAGTGTTCGAGCGGGCGCAACCGGTGCTCGCGGCCCTCGGCAGGACGATCGTGCTGATGGGACCTTCAGGCGCCGGTCAGGCGACGAAAGCGACGAACCAGATTCTGTGCGCGGGCGCGATCCAGGTCGCAGCCGAGGCCATGGCTTTTGCGCAGGCCGAAGGCCTGCCGCTCGAACGCGTGATCGAGATCCTCGGCCAGGGCGCCGGTTCCTCCTGGTACTTCGTGCACCGCGCGCCGTTCATGGCTCGCGGCGACTATCCGGCGGGTTTCCGCGTCCGGTTGCACGACAAGGACCTGCGCATTTGCCGCGACATGGCGGCGCGCCACGGCGCGGTGCTGCCGGTCGTCGAAACGACGCTGGCCGACTATGCGCGACTGCTCGCGACGGGCCACGGCGAGGACGACATCTCGACGATCTTCAGGCTCAAGACACCGCTTTTCGCCCGGGGCAAACGATGACCGTCCGGCGCGAGCGCCCGGAGTTCTACCTGCCGGATTTCTGCCGGGCGCAAAGCGTGCTGGCGGTGATCCTGATCGCGGAACTGGTCGCAATGCTGCTGACCCTGGCGCGGGTGGGCTTCACAGGCCAGTTCTGGCCCGATCTGTCGCAGACGTCGATGTTCCTGCTATGGGCCGCGCTTGGCACGGCGGCGCTGCTGTGCGCGTCTCGCCGTCTGCTGTCGCGGCTCGACGTACTCAAAGGCTCGATCGTCTCGCTCGCGCTCATGCTCGCCGTCACGGCATTGGTGACCGAAGGCGCCTGGTACATCTCCATGTACTCGAACCGCGTGCTCGGCATCGAAGTGCCGCATCCGGGTGTCGAGCACCTCCAGTTTTTGCTGCGCAATCTCGCGGTCGGAACGATCGCGGGCGGGCTGGCGCTGCGCTATTTCTACGTCACGCACCAGTGGCGCAGCAACGTCGAGGCGGAAGCGCAAAGCCGGGTTCGTGCCCTGCAGGCGCGCATCCGCCCGCATTTCCTGTTCAACAGCATGAATACGATCGCCGCATTGACGCGCAGCAATCCGCGCGCCGCCGAGATGGCGATCTCCGATATGTCTGACTTGTTCCGGGCATCGCTGCGCGAACACCGTGAACGCATCCCGCTCGCGCATGAGATCGAGATAGCGCGCGCCTACGAGCGCGTGGAGCGACTGCGGCTCGGCGACCGGCTGACCGTGGACTGGCGCCTCGACGACCTGCCGATGGACGCGCTGGTCCCCGCGCTCATCCTGCAGCCCCTGCTCGAAAATGCCGTCTACCACGGCATCGAACCGCTCGACAAAGGCGGCACGATCCACGTCAAGGGGAGGCGTGACGGCAAGCGCGTGGTGCTGACCATCGACAATCCGGTATCGCAGCGGCTGGTTGGTCGCCGCCCGGGCCACCAGATCGGCCTCGACAACGTGCGCCAGCGGCTCGAACTGATGTTCCCCGGCGAGGCGGATCTCGAGGTCATCGAGGGACCGGCGAACTTCATCGTCACGCTGCGATTCCGGCAAGCGGCGCGCCGGCATGAAACTGCGCGTGCTCATCGTCGACGACGAACCGCTGGCACGCGAGCGCCTGTCGCACCTGGTCCGGGACCTGCCGGACGCGGAGCTTGCCGGCGTGGCTTCGACCGGCGAGGAAGCATTGCTGCTCGCCGGCCGGCTGCGCCCGGAAATCGTGCTGCTCGACATCCGCATGCCGGGCATGGATGGCCTCGAGGCCGCGCACCATCTGGCCCGGATGCCTGAACCGCCGGCGGTCATCTTTACGACCGCCTACGAACAGCATGCACTGGCCGCATTCGACGCCCAGGCGGCGGGCTATCTGCTGAAACCGGTGCGTCCCGAGAAACTGGCGGAAGCGCTCGCCCGCGCGCGCCGCCCGACGCGGGCGCAACTCTCGCGCATCGGCGAGGGCGCAGTCCAGGGGCGGACGCGCATCGCCGTGCGCGTGCGCGAGGAGCTGCGCATGATTCCGATCGAGAATGTGCTCTGCTTCATCGCCGAGCAGAAATACACGACGCTGCGCCATACCGGCGGCGAAGAATTGATCGAAGAGCCGCTCAAGGAGCTCGAGGACGAATTCGCCGGGCGCTTCGTGCGCGTGCACCGCAACTGCCTGGTCGCGATCGACCACGTCGAATGCCTCGAACGCGATGCCGAGGGCCATCACACCGTGCGGCTACGGGAGGGCGGCGGCAACCTCGTCGTCAGTCGCCGCCTCGCGACCGAAGTGGCGCGCCGCCTGCGCGGCTGAGGCAACTAGCAGGGACGCACCCCTTTCGTCCATGACGCACCCCCGGCGATTGCCCATACCAGCATGGCAGAATGCCGCATGAACCGGGAGGTCCGCATTGCGACGCGGAAAAGCAGGCTTGCCCTGTGGCAGGCCGAGCATGTCGCCGCATGCCTCGCCGCCGCTCATCCAGGAATCGTCGTACATCTCCTGCCGATGGTCACTGAAGGCGACCGGATC
>JALYJS010000286.1 GCA_030799345.1 Pseudomonadota bacterium
GAACTGGACCATCGGGACTTGCAGGGATTCGGGCGGTTCTCCCATCGCGTCGAGACCCGCGCGCACGCGTGCGACATAGCCGTGGTGGTCGGCGCCGAGGATGGTCACGAGCAGCTCGAATCCGCGCTCGCGCTTGTCGAGGTGATAGGCGATGTCGGAGGCGAAGTAGGTCTTCTGTCCGTTCGCGCGCACCACCACGCGGTCCTTCTCGTCGCCGAAGGCGCTGGCCCGGAACCACCCCGCGCCGTCCTGCTCGAACACATGGCCATGACCGCGCAGGCGTTTGAGCGCGCGGTCGATCGGGCCGCCGTCGCTGCCGTTGCCGAGATCCTGCTCCGAGTACCAGCGGTCGAACTGCACGCCGAATTCCGCGAGATCCGCGCGGATGTCCGCCAGGATGCTCGAGAGTCCGGCATCAAAGACGGTGCTGAAGCCGGCCTCCCCGAGCAGTTCCTTGGCACGCGCGATCACGGCATCGATGTAGAGGTCCTTGTCGCCGCCGGCCGGCTCGTCGGGCGGCAGTCCGGCGAGCACGTCGGCCGCCGGCTTGTGGAAAGCATCGCCGTGCCGCGCATGGAGCCCGGCGGCAATCGGGCGGACGTACTCCCCACGATAGCCGTTCGCCGGAAAGGGCGGCGTCTCGCCGCAGGCCTCGAGATACCGCAGCCATACGCTGGCCGCCAGGATGTCCATCTGCCGGCCCGCGTCATTGACGTAGTACTCGCGATGCACCAGCCAGCCATCGGCCTCGAGCAGGTTGGCGACGGTTGCGCCGAAGGTCGCCTGGCGGCCGTGGCCGACGTGCAGCGGGCCGGTCGGATTCGCCGACACGAACTCGACGATCGCCTTCCGCCCCGCGCCGGCAGTGCCGCGGCCGTAATCCGCGCCCGCCGCGTGTACCCGCGCGATCTCTGCCTGCCAGGCCGCGGGCGTCATGAAGAAGTTGATGAAGCCGGGCCCCGCTATCTCCGTCCGTGCGACCAGGTCGTTCGCGGGCAGTGCCCCGACGATCAGTTCGGCGAGCGCGCGCGGGTTCCTGCGCGCCGGTTTTGCGAGTCGCATCGCGATGCTGCAGGCAAAGTCACCGTGCGTGGTGTCGCGGCTGCGCTCGATCTCGGGTACCGGGAGTTCCGCCGCGCCGAGCAGGTCGGGCGGCAACGCCGCGAGCGCCTCCGACACGAGCCTTTCGATGAGGTTTTTCAAGCGCGCAAGTCTATCAGTCAACTTCTATCGGATCGACGTCGACCGACCAGCGTAATGAGCGTGGCGCGCGCAGTTCGATCACCGAGGGAACCCACGCGGCCAGGAATTTCTGCAGCGTCGTGCGCCCCGGAGATTCGATGAGCAGCTGCGCGCGATGACGTCCGGCGCGCTTCTCCATCGAGGCGGGCGCGGGCCCGAGCAACCGCAGTCCCGGTCCGCGACGCGCGGGCGCGGCTGCAAGCGCGGCCTGCAGGAAGGAGTGCACATCCGCGCGCGCGGGCGCGTCCGCACGCAGCAGCGCCAGATGCGAGTAAGGCGGCCAGCCTGCCGCGCGGCGTTCATCGAGCGCGCCGGCAGCGAAGCCATCGTAACCTTCGGTGATCAGGCATTTCAGCAGCGGATGCTCGGGATGCGACGTCTGGATGAGCACTTCGCCGGGGCGGTCGCCGCGGCCGGCGCGGCCCGCGACCTGGACGATCTGCTGCGCAAGCCGCTCGCTCGCGCGGAAATCAGCGCCAAACAGACCCTGGTCGGCCGCGAGTACGATGACCAGCGTGACATCCGGAAAGTCGTGGCCCTTGGTCAGCATCTGTGTGCCGAGCAGGATGCGCGCGCGGCCGTCGGCGACCGAGGCCAGTGCTTCCTCCATGTCGCCGCGGCGACGGATGACATCACGGTCGATGCGCACCAGCGCGGCGGCGGGAAAAATCTGCTTCAGGGTGGTCTCGACGCGCTCGGTGCCCTCGCCGACCGGCGCGAGCTCGTTGCCGCAGCGCGGGCAGGCGAAGGGCATGTCCTCGTCGGCGCCGCAGTGATGACACAGCAGCCGCGCGCGGCGCAGGTGCACGGTGAGCCGCGCATCGCAGGCGCTGCAGGGGGCGATCCAGCCGCAGCCGGGACAGAACATCGTCGGCGCATAGCCGCGCCGGTTCAGGAATATCAGCACCTGACCGTCCGCAGCGAGATGCCGTTCGATCGCGGTGACCGCAGGCGGCGACAGCCCGTCGCGCGCCGCGTGCACGCGCAGGTCGATGACCGCGACCCGCGGCTTGCCGGCGCGGCCGGTGCGTTCCGGCAGCGACAGTTTCGTATAGCGCCCCCCGGCGACATTGGCGAGTGACTCGAGCGAGGGCGTGGCCGACCCGAGCACCACCGGCACGCCGGCGCGCTGCGCGCGCGCGACCGCGAGATCGCGTGCGGAATACCGGAACCCTTCCTGCTGCTTGTAGGAAGCGTCGTGTTCTTCATCCACGACGATCAGGCCGAGCTCGGGCACCGGCGTGAAGATCGCGGAACGCGTGCCGATGACGACGGGTGCGCGCCCGGCGGCTGCCGCTCGCCAGGCTGCGGCGCGCGCGCCATCGGCGAGCGAAGAATGCAGCGCGACGATGGGGACCGGCAGGCGTTCGCGAAAGCGCGCGACGAGCTGCGGCGTCAGCGCGATCTCCGGCACGAGCACCAGCGCGCCGCGGCCCGAATCTATTCCCCGCGCGATCAGCCGCAGGTACACCTCGGTCTTGCCGCTGCCGGTAACCCCGTGCAGCAGCCAGGCGCTGAACCCGCCGAGCGCGCCGCCGATGGCCTCGACCGCTGCCGACTGGTCGGCGGTGAGGACCGGTCCGGGACGCCCCTCGCCGGCAGCGGGCGCGGCTTCCGGCCGTTCCAGGGATTCGAGCCAGCCGCGGCGCGCGAACGCCTTCAGCGCATCGGTGAGACCCGCGGCCGAGATGGCTTCCGCGGCCGCGTCGCCGTCACCGATCAGGCGCAGCAGTTCTTTCTGCCGCAGGCCAAGACGCGGCGAGGCAGCGAGCGCCTCCCGTCCCTGCGGCGAAAGCCGCCAGCGGATTTCGTCGCGTCGTGCCGCCGCGCCGTCACGGAGCGTCTTCGGCATCGCGCCGAAGAACACCTCGCCGGGCGGGTGGTGGTAGTAATCCGCCGCCCAGAGCAGCAGTCCGAAGGTCGCCGCGTCCCACAGCGGCTCCGGATCGAGGATTGCGAAGAGGCGTTTCAACTGCGCCTGCGGCAGGGTGCTCGTGGCGGCGATGGCCGTCACGACACCGATCGCCCGCTGCCGTCCAAAGGGCGCCAGTACCCGCATGCCCGGGCGCGGCACCTCACCTCCGGCTGCCGGCAGGTAATCGAAGTGCCGCCGCAATGGCGTGTCGAATACGACCTGGATGATGGGCGACTCGGGTGTCAAAAACTGTTCTTGATCAATTACTTAGGTGATTCTTGCCGGCGGCGTCAACGCGCGGGGGCGGCCCACGTTATAGCACCGTCGCCCTGGCTCGCATCGGCCGCCGCGTCGTGGGAGGATTGTCGCCCGATCTCCACCGGAGTGCCGCGATGCAGGGGACCCGGCTGAAGCGCTCGAAGGACCGCATGATCGCCGGTGTCTGCGGCGGCCTGGCGGAATGGCTTGGCTGGAAAGCCGATCGCGTACGCGTGGGATACGTGATCCTCTCGATCCTGAGCGCCGCGTTTCCCGGGATCCTGATCTATCTGCTGCTGTGGCTGCTGATGCCGGACGCGGACGCGTGAACCGCCGGGTCATCGCGCTCTACGACGAGTTCACCCACGGCACGATGGGCCGGCGCGAGTTCCTGTCGCGCCTGGCGCGCATCGCGGGCGGCGCCGCGGCCGCGGCCGCGCTCCTGCCATTGCTCGAGAACCGGTATGCCCAGGCCGCGACCGTGGCGCCTGACGATCCGCGGCTGGTCACCGGCCGCGAGAGTTTCGCGGGTCCGGACGGGCCAGTGAACTGCTATGTCGCACACCCGAAGGATGCGCCGAAGCGGCGGTCGGCGGTGGTCGTGATTCACGAGAATCGCGGCCTCAACGCGCACATCGAGGACGTCACCCGCCGTTTCGCCCGCGAAGGTTATCTCGCGATCGCGCCGGACGCGCTCACCGGCAGCGGCGGCACGCCCGCGGATGAGGACGAGGCGCGCAAGCGCATCGGCGAGCTCGAGCCCGTCGCTGCGCTTGGCATCTACCTCGCTGCGGTCGGGCATGCCGCTGGCCACGACCATTCGAATAAACGGGTCGGGTGCGTCGGATTCTGCTGGGGCGGCAGCATGGCGGGGCGCCTGGCCGCGCATGCCAAGGAACTGCGCGCCGCCGTCGTCTTCTACGGCATGCCGCCCGCGGCGGATGAAGCCGCGCGGGTGCAGGTTCCGCTGCTATTGCATTACGCCGGCCGCGATGAGCGCATCAACGCAGCGGTACCGGCTTTCCAGCACGCACTGAAAGCGGCGGGAGCGAAGTACGAGCTCCACACCTATCCCGACGTCGACCACGCTTTCCACAACGACACCAACGCCGCGCGTTACAACGCCGACGCGGCGCTGCGCGCCTGGAAGCGCACGCTCGCTTTCCTCGAACGCGAACTCGGCAACTAGCGCCAAGTCCGCTGCGCACGCGCCTTTGACCGGGCGGGGTTCCCTCGCTCGCTCAGTAGAGTCGGAAAATTCGCTCGCTCGGGACCCCGCCCGGTC
>JALYJS010000368.1 GCA_030799345.1 Pseudomonadota bacterium
GCCATGGACACCGCAGGCTGGCCGGTCGAGCAGAAGGTCGATCATGCGCTGGTCCGCGCCGAGATGAACGGCTTCGACTTCTACGTCCGCGTGCTGCAGCCCTGGGTGCGCGACCCGGCGTTCTACCAGTCCATCTGGAACGACCAGAGCGACACGCCCGCGCACGAGGGCAGCGAGCACCACGGCATCGTCGAGCTGTGGACGTACGCGTACCCCTTGTCGAAAGAGGCGGAAGCGAAACTCACCCGTGAACTCGGCGTGGTGCCGCCGCTGCTCGCGCAGGCCGAAGGCAACCTGACCGGCAATGCGCGGGACCTCTGGGTCACGGGCGCGGGAACGATGCGCAATCAGATCGACTCGCTCGACGCCCTCGTCAAGAAAACGGCAGGAAGCGGCACGGCGCTTCAGGATGCGATCCGCGCGGCGCGCGAGGCGACCGTGAAATTCGTCGCCTGGCTCGATGCCCAGGCGCCGTCGAAGAACGGGCCGTCCGGTATCGGCAAGGAGAACTACACCTGGAGCCTGCAGAATGTGCACCTGGTGCCGATGAGCTGGGACGAGGAAGTCGCTCTGCTCGAGCGCGAACTCGCGCGCACGCATGCGGGACTCAAGCTCGAGGAAGCGCGCAACCAGGCGCTGCCGGAGCTACCGGTGATCGCGGATGACGCGGAGTACCAGCGCCGGGCCAATGATGCGGTAACCCGCTTTCTCGATTACCTCAAGGAGCGCGACCTGTACCCGATGCGGGACAACATGGACCCCGCGCTGCGCGCGCAGATGGGTGCCTACGTGCCGCTCGAGACGCGCAACTTCTTCGCGATCGCGACCCACTATGAGCCGCTCACCCTCTACACGCACTTCTACCACTGGTGGGACCTCGCGCGCATGCGCGACGAGCCGCACCCGAGCCCGATCCGGCGCGGCGCCCTGCTCTACAACATCTGGGACAGCCGCGCCGAGGGCATGGCGACCGCGATGGAGGAGTTCATGCTCCACGCGGGGCTGTTCGACGATTCCCCGCGCACGCGCGAAATCGTCTGGATCATGCTGGCCCAACGTGCGGCCCGCGGCCTCGCATCGCTGTACGCGCATGCCAACGAGTTCGACGTGAAGGCCGCAAAAGCCTTTCAGGTCGAATGGACGCCGCGCGGCTGGATGAGCCCCCACCTCGACCTGCTCGGATTCGAGCAGCAGCTCTATCTGCGCCAGCCCGGCTACGGCACGAGCTACGTGACGGGCAAGCACCTGCTGGACGACCTGATGCGCGAGCTGGCGCATGCGCAGGGCGACGAATTCACGCTCAAGCGGTATTTCGACGACGTCAACGGCACTGGCATGATTCCGGTGTCGATGATCCGCTGGCAACTCACCGGCAAGGAGTTCGGAAAATGAAACTCGCGGCCCTCGCCTGCTGCCTGGCCGTCGCCGCTGCCGCCCAGGCGGATACGACGCTCGAATACGACGTGGTCTTCGACGGGAAGAAGGGCGGCGCCCAGACCACCGTTGTCGGCGACGATGGCCGCTTGCGCGTTACCTACTCGCACCGCAGCAACGGGCGCGGGCCGGATCTCGCGGAGGACATTTCCCTCGCGCCGGACGGGACCTTCCGTCACTACCGCCTCACCGGCACGACGACTTATGGCGCCGTGCTCGACGAGGAGTACACCGTTGCGCGCAGCCGCGCGACCTGGCGCTCGAGCGCGGAGCAGGGAGCTCAGGAGCTGAAGGCGCCGGCGATGTACCTGCCGAACTACGGCAGTCCGGAAACCAATGCAATCATCGTGCGCGCGACCCAGCGCGCCGGCGGGCGGCTGCCCGGCCTGCCCGGCGGCGAGTTGCGCAGTGAGCGCCTGAAGCAGTTGCGCGTGGGCGCGACCGGCCAGGAGCGGGCAGTCGCGCTGTATGCGATCCACGGCGCCGGCCTGACGCCGGATTACGTCTGGCTCGACGACGACGCCGACAAGCGGCTATTTGCGAACATCAACGTCGGCGGCAGTCACATGACACGCCGCGGCTACGGGGATGTGAGCAAGGAGCTCGAACTTGCCCAGGAGGTCGCGGATGCCGCGTTGCTGCGCGCCATCGCCGCGAAACAGGCGCATAAACTGCCGGACCCGATCCTCATCCGCGACGTGCGGGTGTTCGATTCGAAAAGCGCTGCGCTTGGCGCTCCGGCCGACGTCTATGTGCGGGACGGGCGCATTGCCGCGATCTACCCGGCGGGGTCAACGGCGCGGGAAGCCGCGACCGTGATCGAGGGCGCTGGCCGCACGCTGTTGCCAGGCCTGTTCGACATGCACTCGCACGAGGATGCCTGGAACGCGGGGCTGCAGATCGCGGGTGGCGTCACGACGTCCCGCGACATGGGCAGCGACAACGCCTACCTGGCCGGGCTGATCGCCGACATCGCGCGTGGCGACGTCGTGGGCCCTCACATCGTGCCGGCAGGTTACATCGAGGGCGAAAGCGCGTACTCGTCGCGCGGCGGATTCGTCGTCGACAGCGTCGAGGAAGCGCAGGCCGCCATCGACTGGTACGCCCAGCGTGGCTACCGGCAGGTCAAGCTCTACAACTCGATGAAGCCCGAATGGGCGGCGCCCGTGTCCGCCTATGCACATTCGCGCGGCCTGCGTGTCAGCGGCCACGTACCCGCCTTTTCGCGCGCCGAACGCGTCGTGCGCGAAGGTTATGACGAGCTGCAGCACATCAACCAGCTGATGCTGAACTTCGTCTCGGAGCCGGACACTGATTCGCGCACCATCGTGCGCTTCCAGCTGGTCGGCGATAAATCGCACACGGTCGACCTCGACTCGAAAGCCGTGCGCGACTTCATCGCGCTGCTGGCCGAGAAAGGCACGGTGATCGACGCGACGATGGGTACCTTCGAGGCCTCCTATACCCAGCGTCCCGGCGACATGGATCCTTCCATGGCCGCTATCGCCGATCACGTCCCGTTTGCGACCCACCGCGCCTGGCGCAACAACACGACCGACGTCAGCGGCGGCAAGCTCGAGACCTACCGGAAGTCGTGGCAGACGATGCTGCGGTTTCTCGGCAAGCTGCATGCTGCGGGCGTGCCGCTCGTGGCTGGCACCGATTCCATCGCCGGATTCATGCTGCACCGCGAACTCGAGCTGTACGTGCAGGCGGGCGTGCCGCCGGGCGAGGCGATCCGCATCGCGACCGAGAACGGCGCGCGGTATGCCGGCGTGCTGCACGAGACCGGCACGATCGAGCGCGGCAAGCGCGCCGACCTGATCCTGGTCGACGGCGATCCGACGACGGACATCTCCGCCATCCGGCGCATCAGCTACGTGTTGAAGGAAGGCGTCGGGTATGTACCGGCCGAACTGTACGAGGCCTTCGGCGTGCGACGGTTCACCGAACCGCCGCAGGTCTCACGACCGGCTCAATAGCTCAATTGACGGAATTGAGCACCCCGACCACCGAGGCACCGAGGATCGCGAGCCCGATCCACCAGATGATCCAGGTGCCGATGATGGCGCAAATGAGCTGCGTAATCCCGATTCCGACGAGGCCGCGGACCAGGTTGACGATAGCGAGCACCGCGCCGCCAACGCCCGCGATCAGCCACCCGATCCAGGCCGTGAACGGAATCGGCACCAGGATGATGATCCAGCCGACGATCAGCAGGATCCATGCCGGCTTCACCAGCGACATGTCCGGCGCCTTGGTGACGGTTTCGTTCATGACCCCTCGCCTCCCCTCTGATTCTGACATCGTCATGCCGCTGGTGCCAGCGGCCGGGGACGGCCGATCGCGTGTCCCTGCACGAAATCGATGCCCATCGCGCGCGCGGCTTCGAGCCCGGCGAGATCCTCGATCTGCTCCGCGACCAGCCGGAAATTCAACGTACGGGCCATGCCGACAACCGCGCTCACCATCGCCCGGTTCACCGAATCGCGGCCGAGATCCCGCATGAACGCCCCGCCGATTTTCAGGTAATCCATCGGCAGGTTCTTCAGGTTCGCGAAACCGCCGAGATCGGTGCCAAAGTCGTCGAGCGCGAAGTGGCAACCCATGCCGTGCAGCACGTCGATGAAGCGGCGGGCCTGCTCGAGATTGCCGATGACCGCAGTTTCGGCGACCTCGAAGCAGATCTGCTGCGGCTGCACGCCGGTGCGGTCGAGTTCGTCCACGACGAATTCCAGGAATGTCGGATCCGCCAGCGTCTGGCCTGACACGTTGATCGAGAGGCTGCGTCCGGTCGGGATGCGGATTGCGCCTGCCGCGAATGCGGCCAGCGCCGAGCCCAGCACCCAGCGGTCAATCAGCGACATCAGCCGATAGCGCTCGGCCGCGGGGAAGAACTCGGCCGGCGACACCGGCTGCCCGTTGTCGTGCAGGCGCACTAACACTTCCATTGCCGGCCCGCCCTGCCCGTCCGGCTGCGTATGTTCGATCGGCTGCACGTACAGCTCGAAGTAGCCGTCGCGCAGCGCCGCCTGCAGGCGCTGCAGCCACTGGATCTCGCCGCGGCTGCGCGCGACCGCCTCGTCGTGTGACGAATACACATGCACGTGGCTGTCACCCTGTTTCTTCGCGACATAGCAGGCGGAGTCCGCCGCATTCATGATTTCCTCGAGCGAGTTCGTCTCGCCGGTCAATTCCACGATACCGATGCTGATGCCGACGCTGAAGATGCGGTCCTTCCAGACGAAGCGGTACTCGCCGATCGCGCGCCAGATGTCATCGGCAATCTGCCGCGCCTTCTCGAGCGGGCAGCCGACCAGGAGCACGCCGAATTCGTCGCCGCCGAGCCGTCCTACCGTGTCCGAATCGCGCACCGCTTCGCGGATCAGCGCGGCGATCTCGCGCAGCATGTTGTCGCCCGCCAGGTGCCCGCTCGTGTCGTTCACGGCCTTGAACCGGTCGAGGTCCAGGTAGCACATGACGTGCCCCTGGCGCCCGCCCCGCGCGATGTCGATCGCCTCCTGCAGCCGACGCTCGAACTCGCGGCGGTTGACGAGCCCGGTCAGCGCATCATGGCTCGCCTGATACGACATCTGCTGCGTAATGCCCCGGAGCTCGCTGACATCGTGCAGCATCACCGCGGCACCGGCGATGTCGCCCTGCGCGTCGCGGATCGGCGATGCCGTCGCCTCGATACCCAGTTCGTTGCCGCTCGCACGCGCGATGAGCAGTGCCCGGCGGCCGAGATTGACGCGGCTGCCGGAAGCGAGGCACTGCTCCACCGGGTCGGGCAGCGGCCTGCGGTCGTGCTCGTCGACGAATCCGATCAGCGCGCCAAACGGCCGTCCGATCGCATCCTCCCGGCGGATTCCGGTCAGCATTTCCGCCGAACGGTTAAGGTAGTCGACGAGCCCATGCACATCCGTCGTCAGCAATCCTTCGCCAAGAGAATCGAGCGCGAGCTGGGAACGCCCGGCGGGCGCGCCCAGGTCCTCGATCTCGCGGCGCGGCAGCATTTCTTCCGCGGTGTACAGCACGCGGCGCGCGCCACCCGCATCCACGGCGCTGGCCGTGAGTTCGAGACGCGTCACCTGGCCGTGGGGGTCCGCGATTTCGACTTCGACCATTGCCGGACCCGCTTCGCCCGCCATCGCCCGCGCGACCGAGACCGTCGCAAGGCCGGCATATTCCGGCGATACCAGGTCGGCGAGGCTGCGTCCCACGAGTTCGGGGGCAGGGATGCCAACGAGCTTTGCAAAGGCTTCATTGACGGACTCGATGTGTTCGCCGTGCAGCAACGCCGCTTCGCGCATGGCGGCCAGCATCGCGCGCGTGCCGTCACCGGGCGCGACCGTGCCGCCCCGGGCATCCTGCCCGGTTCCGGATTCGCCCACGATCCGTCGCAGCCTCTGTCGCTGTATCAGGAAATACACGGCGAACGAGGCAGCGACAATCGCGAACGCCACTACGGCGATCACTGGGACCGTCATGCGGCCGGTCATCCCCTTCGTCGGCTCCGTCGTGTACCCGCGGTGCCGTTTAATTCATTTCTCTGCGCAGACATTGGCAGCATAGCCCACGCTTGTACTGCGCCCCTTCGCGATTCACCATAATGGCAATGAACACCAAACTTGAAGCTGCCCGGCGGCAGATGATCGATCAGCAGGTGCGCACCTGGGATGTCCTGGAGACGCGCGTGCTCGACGCCCTCGCGGCGATTCCGCGCGAGCATTTCGTGCCTGCAGCCTATCGGGGCGTCGCCTTTGCCGATGCGGCAATTCCGATCGGACATGGCCAGTGTATGGCGAAGCCCGCCGTGGAAGGACGCATGCTGCAGGCCCTCGCGCCGAGGCGCGGCGAACGGGTCCTGGAGATCGGCACCGGTACCGGATTCTTCGCCGCCTGCCTGTCGGAACTGGCTGGTGACGTCGAAAGTATCGAAATATTCGACGATCTGGCTGCCGGCGCGCAGGCCAGCCTCGCGGCCCTCGGCCTGTCGCGGGTGACCGTCACGGTCGCGGATGCCTTCGCGCACGATTTCGGTGGTGGTGGCTACGATGTCATCGCCGTGACCGCCTCGCTGCCGGTGGACGATCCGCGCTTTGAGCGTGCCCTGTCGGTCGGCGGGCGGCTGTTCGTCGTGGTCGGCACACCGCCGGTCATGGAGGCCCGCCTGATCACCCGCACCGCTGCGAATGCCTGGTTGCGTGAAACGCGGTTCGAGACCTGCATCGAGCCGCTATTAAATGCGGACGCAGCGTCCCGTTTCAGCTTCTAAGGGTCCGTGGCGGCTATTGTCGAGGGTAGGTTAGTGATATACACTACTAGCACAGTAGTTGTCCTGACCGCCCTCCCTGTTCGAAGGAATGTCCCTGCATGAACACCCGATTTCTCGTCCGGACCATCCTGTTGACCGCGAGCCTGGCCGCAGTCAATGCCGGCGCGGCCGACCTGCGCGACGTCTATGAACGCGCGCTGACGAGCGACCCGCTGATCCGCGAAGCGGACGCCAACCGGCTCGCGGCCCGGGAATCCCGGCCGCAGGCGATCGCCGCGCTGTTGCCGCAGATCGCCGCGAGCGGTCGCTACAACGACGAGGAAACGGACAGCTCCGGCGCCTTTGTTCAACCCGGCAATCCGCCGACGCCGGAAGTGCGCGATTCCGACGGCAACAGCTCGAACTGGGACGTGACGCTGCGGCAGAACATTTTCCGCTGGCAGAACTGGGCGACGCTGCGGCGCGCGAACGCGCAGACCGCACAGGCCGAGGCCGATTACTCCGCCGCGCAACAGGACCTGATCCTGCGCACGTCGGAAGCCTACTTCAATGTGCTGGCCGCCCAGGATACGCTGGAGGCCGCGGTCGCGGCACACGATGCGATCGGGCGCCAGCTCGAGCAGTCCGACAAGCGCTTTGAAGTCGGCCTGATCGCGGTCACCGACGTGCAGGAAGCCAAGGCGGCCTTCGACTCCGCGACCGCCGCGCTGATCCAGGCCAAGCGCAACCTGGCAACGGCGCAGGAGCGCCTGCGGGAGCTGACGGGCGAGACCTTCGACGTGCTGGAAAAGCCCGGTGCGGACATGCCGCTTGCGGGCCCGAATCCCGCGAGCCCCGAGGACTGGGTCCAGCTCGCGATGCAGCAGAATGCCCGGTTGATTTCGAGCCGGCTCGCCGCGGACATCACGCGCGCGGATATCGGCTTCGAACGCGGCGGCCACTTCCCCACCCTGGATGTCGTCGTTTCACGATCGCACTTCGACTCGGAGGCGACCATCAGCGGATCCAGCGCAGGCGACATCGATAGCGACTCGGATGACACCGTCGTGTCCCTGCAGGTGACCGTGCCGATATTTTCCGGCGGCGCGACGCGTTCGCGTGTCCGTCAGGCGCAGTTCCTGAACATCGCGGCGCGCGAGCGCCTCGAGCGGACCGCCCGCGAGACCGAACGTGAGACCCGCGATGCGTATCTCGGCGTCAATTCGGAACTCGCACGTGTCCAGTCGTTGCGCCAGGCGGTCGAGTCGGCGATGACCGCATTGCAGGCGACGGAGGCGGGTTACGAGGTCGGCACGCGCACCTCGGTCGACGTGCTGGAAGCCCGGCGCCGGCTGTTCGAGGCACAGACCAACTACGCGCGCAGCCGCTATGACTACCTGTTGAACGTACTGCGCCTGCAACTCGCCGCGGGCACGCTCGACCGCGAGGGACTCGAAGAGATCAACGCGCTGCTGACCGAGACCGTGCGGGTCCGCTGATTCAGGTCCCGGCCGCGCGCCGCAGACGATCGGCTATCGCTTCCCACGCTTCGGTCGCCGGCACGGCCTCGACGAGTATCCGCGCCGCCCCGGAGCGATCCAGGGCGCGCAGCGTTGCATACATCGCATGCCCGTAAGCTGACGGTTCTGCCGGCAACGGCCGCCAGGTGATGCGCTCGGGCGCAATCGGCGCCACCGCATGGGTCAGCACCGCCAGGCGCTCGCCGCGCCACAGCGCGTCTTCAATCCACGCATTCAGGTCCGCGCCGTCAACGATCGCCAGCGGTGTCTGCGGCGCGTAATGTGAACGGCCGCTCCCGGGCGCGCGCGGCGCCGACGCATCGGCCTCTGTCAGGAGGCCGACCACATCCGCAATCTGCATGCGCGAAACCGCGCCAGGGCGCAGCAGCATCACCTGGCCGTCGAGGCAGGCGACGATGGTTGACTCGAGCCCGACTTCGCAGTCACCGCCGTCCAGCACCATGGCGACCCGGTCGCCGAGTTCCTCGCGCACATCGTCTGCGCGCGTGGGGCTGATCCGCCCGTAACGGTTTGCGGACGGCGCCGCGATGCCGCGGCCGAAGGCCGCCAGCAGGGCCCGCGCAACCGGATGCGCGGGTGCCCGCAAGGCGACGGTCGCCTGGCCGCCGGTGACCTCGGCAAGGACGTGATCCGATTTCGGCAGCACGAGCGTCAGCGGCCCGGGCCAGAATGCTTCCGCCAGGCGCGCTGCGGAATCGGGGAAAGCGGTTGCCCAGCGGCGCGCGGCGGCCAGATTGCTCACGTGCACGATCAGCGGATGACTGGCGGGGCGACCCTTCGCCGCAAAGATGCGCGCGACTGCAGCGGGATTCCCGGCGTCACCGCCGAGACCGTAGACCGTCTCGGTAGGGAACGCGACGAGCTCGCCCGCGTTGAGCAGCGCGGCAGCTTTTTCGATCTGGTCAGCCCGCGGCATCACTCCAGCGGCACGCGCTGCCAGCCGTCATCCGTGCGGCGCAATTCGTAGGCCGGCCAGTAATGACGGTCGAGCCGCAGGGTGATGACGTCGACCGAGTCATTCCAGCTCACCGTCTTCAGCCGCAGCGACGCACGGTCCGTGCGCGCGGACACGGCGCTGATGAACGCGTCGAGATCCGGCACGGGAACGCCGTCGACCTCGGTGATTCTCCGCCCCGCCCACAGCTTGTAGCGCGAAGCAGGCGAGCCGTACATGAAGAACGCGATGAATACGCCTTCCGGCTCGATGCCGCGCTGCACGGCCATTGCGCGGTGCGGCTCCTGCAGCGTGGCGCCCGCCCAGACCAGCACCCGATCGATGTCGCGACCGGACAGTTCAACCGTCTTCACCGGCACCGTCACTTCGGCGCCGGAGCGCCATAGCGTGAGCACGACCTGTGGCGCACGCACGGCCGCACCGAGGTCGGCGAAACTGTTGACGACCTGGCCGTCGACCGCCAGTAGCAGATCGCCGGGCACGAGCACCTCGGCCGCCGGCGAGCCGGCGACCAGTCGCTCGATCGTCAAAACCTGGCGGCGCTGCGGATTATGGGCCGACAGGCGCTCAATCCACTGGTCGTCGAGGCCGAGTCGGCGCGCCTGCGCCAGCGACAACAGCTCGAACTCGGCTTCGGCCGAATACAGCGTCCGCCCGTCGCGGGCATAATCGAGCATCTCCTGGACCATGCCGGCCGGCACGCCCAGATTCCGTTGCTCGAGCTGCCGGCCGGTTTCATAGGCAAAACTCGACCAGAGTGCGAGTACTTCGCCGCGACGATCGACGATCACGCCGTCGAAATCCGACGGGCCGCCGACCAGCCGGACCACCTCCAGATTCGAGTCGCGGAACTGCAGCGTGCGCGACAACGGAAAGGTCGCCGGTCCCATCGAGGCGATGGTCGCCTGCTGGGAGACGACGCGGTTATCGGCGTGCAGACCGACGACCTGCACTTCCTCGCCGGTGAGCGGCACGCGATCCGCAAACCGCACGGCCTGCACCGGCGTGTCGCCGAGATGCCGGGGGTTGTAGCGCACGATCGCGAGGTTGTGCAGCGGATGCACGTATTCGACCATGCCGTCTACTTCAATGGTCCCGGCGAAGGTCATGCGCACGTCGCCAATGGCGACCGGCACCGTGTTGCGATCGACCGCGACGAGCCCGCGCACCGCATCGAGCACAACGCCGGTGCCGTGATAGTTACGCTCGGTCACCCCGGACACCGGGTACGGCATGTTGAATTCGACGAGCACCAGGGATGGCGCGATGGTGTCGACGAGTCGGTCCCCGGTGCGTGCAAAGCGGGTCGTTCCCGGCTTGGGTGGCGGCGCGTCGGCCGCAGCCTCTATCGGTTCGCACGGCCAGTTGCCGAGCCGGTCGTTGCGCACGCAGTGGCTGACCGGGAACCACGCACGGTCGATGCGCACGGTCTTGAGCTGCGGCTTGCGTGTTTCCTCAGGCGTGAAGTAGCGCACCGTCACGCGCTCACGATGGCCGAGCGTCGCAATTACGGCGCGCGCATCGGCGAGAGTGGCCAGCGGACGCCCGGCGAGCTCGGTCAGGACCGCGCCGCGCGGAATCGTGGCGGTCCCGAAGATATAGCCCGGATTCGCGACGTATACGCCGGCGATCGGCACGTTCATGTGCCGCGCCATCTGCCAGGAGAGCGTATGGAGGACGCCGTCGCCGATCTCGACGTACTCCTCGGGCGTGATCTCGCGCAGGTCCTGCACCGGCAACCGGATCTGCTTGGTTTCGCCGCCACGCACCACACCAAGCTCCACCTGTCCGCCCACCTTGTCATCGAGCCGCGCATCAAGCGTCTCGAAGTCGGCGATCGGCTTCCCGTCGAGGGAAACGAGGATGTCACCCACCGCGAGCTGACCGTGGGCCGCCGCGCCGGGCTGCACTTCGACGGCGACCAGCATGCCGGTACGCGCCGGCGCAAACTGGCGCGCGGCGGCTTCGGCGCCCGCCGGCAGGCCCAGCCGGCGCAGTTCATCGTAGGGCGTGTAACTGAACACAACCTGCAGCGTGCCGCGACTGACCGGTTTGTCCTCCTGCAGCAGCTTGAGCGCGCGCACGACGCGCGGCAGCGGCAGGTAAAAGCTCGACGCGGCGCCCGTTGAACCACCCGCATTCAGCGCGAGCACGCGGCCCTGGATGTCCACGACCGGCGACCCGGAGGAACCACCCGACGTGCCAGAGGCGGCCTGGTAATAGAACGTGTTGAAGTCGTTGTACTTGCCGACGCCATACTCCGGCGCCTGGCGATCGAGGCGCGCAAGGGTGCCCGCGAGAATCGACAGCTGTTCACCGGCATCATTGCCGATGACGCGGATCTCGACGCCGACCCGGGCGCCCGCCGGGTGCAATGGCAGCTCTGCGGGCGTGATGAAGCGCAGCTTCGAGGGGTCGTAGCGATAGAACCCGAAGTCGTGAACCGGATCCCGGTAGATCGGCTGCAGTTCCACTTCTTCGCGGTTGATGAAGGTGGCGACCGCGGTCACCGGGCCCGGCGTCACCACGTGCCGGTTCGTCAGGATCAGTCCGCGCTTGGCATCCACCACGAACCCGGTCGCCTGCGAGGAGGTGTTCCAGTCCGTGTCGAAGGCGCGCGTGGCGTCGATCTGGATTGCGACCACCCCGGAAGATATGCGCTCGAGCGTGCGCGACCAGGCGGGTGTCGTCTCCGCCTCCACCTGGCCGGCGGCCGCGACGGGAAGCAGCGCGAAGAGGAATGCGCCGGCCAGCACGCCGGCGCGATCAGTCAAGCCGGTAGTGGAATGCTTCATGGAATCGGTCCCTGAATTCGTCAAGCGTGAAACGGTGATACTGGGTGCCGACGCTCGCGATCTTGATCGCGCCCATCAGCGAGGCGATGCGTCCGGTGGTTTGCCAGTCGACGCCCCGCATCAGGCCGAACAGCAAACCCGCGCGATAAGCATCGCCGCAGCCGGTCGGATCGACCACCTGCGCCGCGCGTACGACCGGAATCTCGTAGCGTTTTTCGCCCGCATGAACGACTGACCCAAGCCCGCCGCGCGTCACGACATAGCCTTTGACGCGTTCCGCCAGCGCCTCCGTCGACAGCCCGGTCCGTTCCTGCAGAAGTTCGGCCTCGTAGTCATTGACCGTCACCCAGGCCGCGCGTTCAACGAATGCCGTCAGTTCGGGTCCGTCGAACAATGTCATTGCCTGCCCCGGGTCGAACACGAAGGGAATGCCAGCCTGCGAGAACTGCTCTGCATGCGCGATCATCCCGTCGCGGCCGTCGGGGGCGAGCACACCGATCGAGATGCTCCCGTCCCGGGGCACGTCGAGCCGCCAGGAATGATTCATCGCCCCCGGATGGAATGCCGTGAGCTGGTTGGCGTCGAGGTCGGTCGTGATATAAGCCTGCGCCGTGAACTCGTCCTCGATCACGCGCACATGCCGCAGCGACATGCTGTTGGCCACCATCCAGTCGCGGTAAGGGCCGAAATCGTGGCCAACCGCTCCCATCGCGTGGCCATCGCATTCGAGCAGCGTCAGATTGAATGCGATGTTGCCGGCGCAACCGCCGAAATACCGCCTGAGCGTCGGCACCATGAACGACACGTTCAGCAGGTGGATCTTGTCCGGCAGAATCTGGTCGCGGAAACGACCGGGATAGACCATGACCGTATCGTAGGCCAGCGAGCCACAGACGAGCGCGGTCATGCGAGCACCAGCAGCCAGTTGAATGCCAGCAGCACGAAGGCGATGAACACCGCCGCCGATCCGAGTTCCTTGGCGATGCCGGACAGCGGATGACGTTCGAGGCCGATGCGGTCCACCGTCGCCTCCAGCGCGCTGTTCACGAGCTCGATCGCGAGCACCACGAACATCGGGCCGGCCAGCAGCGCCCGCTCGACGCCAGTGTCACCCAGCCACAGCCCGAGCGGCACGATCGCGGCGGCCAGCGCGCATTCCTGGCGGAACGCCGCCTCGTCGCGCCACGCGGCGCGAAGTCCGCGCCAGGTGCTGCCGAATGCACGCGCGAGTCGCGCCGCGCCCTGTCGCTTGTCGGGCCGTTTTGTCACGCGCTGGTCGGCTTCCACGCCACGTCGAGTTGCCGCGCCGCGCGCACGTCGTCGAGACGCCGCACCGGCATCGTGTGCGGCGCCGCCTTGACGGTCGCCGCGTCGCTGGCAGCCTCGCGGCGGATCGCGGCGAGCGCATCGACGAATCCGTCCAGTTCCTCGCGGGTCTCGGTCTCGGTCGGTTCGATCAGCAGGCATTCGGGCACCAGCAGCGGGAAATACGTGGTCGGCGCGTGGTAACCATGGTCGAGCAGGCGCTTGGCGAAGTCCATTGCCGTCACGCCCGTCTCGCGCGCCGTGCGCTTCAGCGTAATGATGAACTCGTGGCTCGCGCGGCGCCCCGGATAGGCCGCGTCGAAACCGGCTTCGGTCAGGCGTGCGAGCAGGTAGTTGGCATTCAGCGTCGAATATTCCGCGACCCGGCGCATGCCGGCGGCGCCCAGGATGCGCATGTATACCCAGGCTCGCAGCAGCACGCCGGTATTGCCCATGAATCCGGACAACCGCCCGATCGATTCCGGCAGGTCGCGTTCGTCCAGCCAACGGTAGCGGTCGCCGTCCTGCGCGACGACCGGCACGGGCCGGTACGGCAGCAGCCGCTTGCCCACGCCGACCGCACCGGAGCCCGGACCGCCGCCGCCGTGCGGCGTCGAAAAAGTCTTGTGCAGGTTCATGTGAATGACATCGAACCCCATGTCTCCCGGCCGAACCTTGCCGAGGATGGCATTGAGATTCGCGCCGTCGTAGTACAGCAGCCCGCCGGCGGCGTGGACCCGCTTTGCGATCTCGACGATGCGCCGCTCGAACACGCCGAGCGTGCTCGGATTGGTCAGCATGATGCCGGCGGTCGCGGGAGAAAGCGCCGCATCGAGCGCTGTGAGATCCACGTCGCCATCCGGCAGCGACGCGATCTCGCGCACCTTCATGCCGCACATCGTTGCGGTTGCCGGATTCGTGCCGTGGGCGGCGTCCGGGACGATGATTTCATTGCGCGCCGTGTCACCGCGCGCGCGGTGATAGGCGCGGATCATCGCGACCCCGGCGAATTCGCCCTGGGCGCCAGCCATCGGCGTCAGCGAGACCCCGGCCATGCCCGTCACGTGGCGCAGCATCTCCTGCAACTCGAACAGACAGCCCAGCATCCCCTGGCCCGTAGCGTCGGGCGCCAGCGGGTGCCGGCCGAGAAAGCCCGGCAGCATCGCGAGCGAATTGCATACCCGCGGGTTGTATTTCATCGTGCAGGAGCCGAGCGGGTAGAAATGCGTGTCGATGCCGAAGTTGAGCTGCGATAGCCGCGTGTAATGGCGCACGGCCTGCAGCTCGGAGACTTCCGGCAGTGGCGGCTGCCGGCGGCGGCGGAATGCCTCGGGAATGCCGCTTTCGGCGACGGCCGGGTACTGCGCGGTCGCGCCTCGCCCCGGCTGCGACAGCTCGAATATGAGCGGTTCGGTTTTTTTCATGTCAGGCGGGCAAGCGCGCGGGCGTAGAGTTCGATGTCCTCCGGCGTGCGCGTCTCGGTCGCGCAGACGAGCAGCGCATGCCCGAGTTCCGGGTAGTCGCGCGACAGGTCATGGCCGCCGACGATGCCATCCGCGGCGAGCGCCTCGAGCAGCGGCGCGACGGGTCGCTCGAACTGCAGCACCGCCTCGTGGAACCTCGGGCCCGCAAATGCGGCGCGTACGCCGGGAAGCGCCGTCAGGCTTGCCACGAGCTCGCGCGTGCGAGCGGCACAGGCGCTGGCGACGCGTTCGAGCCCCGCGGGGCCGAGCAGCGCCAGATGAATCGTCGCCACGGTCATCAGCAGGCCCTGGTTGGTGCAGATGTTCGAGGTCGCCTTGCCGCGGCGGATGTGCTGTTCGCGCGCCTGCAAGGTGAGCGTGTAGCCGTCCTTTCCGTCCACGTCGACCGTACGCCCGGCGATGCGCCCCGGCATCTGCCGGACGTGCTCCATGCGGCAGGCCATGAAGCCGACATAAGGGCCGCCCGAGGAGAGCGGCACGCCGAAAGGTTGCGCATCGCCGCAGGCGATGTCGGCGCCGCCTTCCCCCCACTCGCCCGGCGGCGTCAGCAGCGCAAGCGACACCGGGTTGACCGCCGCGATCACCAGCGCGCCGTGCGCGCGCGCGAAGCGTGTGAGCGCCGCGACATCCTCGAGCTGCCCGAAGTAGTTCGGCTGCTGGATCACGATCGCGGTGATGTCCTGGCCCTGGAAGCGCTCGAGCGCCGCCGCGTCGATCACGCCGCGCACCGGGTCGTAGGACACGGTCTCCAGCACGAGCCCCTGCCCTTCGGTGATCACCCCAGCCACGCGCCGCCACACCGGATTCACCGTCGTCGGCATCAGAATGCGCGCGGACTTCGAGCGGCGATGTGCGCGTACTGCCATCAGGCAGGCTTCGGCGAGCGCCGAGGCGCCGTCGTAGAGCGACGCATTCGAAACGTCCATCGCGGTGAGGCCGGCGATCATCGACTGGAACTCGTACATCAACTGCAACGTGCCCTGGCTCGCCTCGGCCTGATAGGGCGTGTAGGCACTGTAGATTTCGCCGCGCGTCGCCAGCGCCCAGACCGGCGCCGGGATGTGGTGCTCATAAGCGCCGGCGCCGATGAAATTGAGGCGCGCGCCGTCCTGGTCCGCGCGTGCGGCAGCCAGCCGCGACACCTCCATCTCGCTGAGCGCGGGTGGCACTCCGGCCAGTTCCGCGACGCGCAGTGCCGGCGGGATCTCGTCGAACAGCGACTCGATGGCATCGACGCCGATGCGATCGAGCATCGCGCGTACGTCTTCAGCCGTATGGGGGATATAGGGCACGTCAGCTGCCGGTCGCGATCTCGGCGGCATAGCCGGCCGCGTCCAGCGGCACGTCGGCCGCGCGGCCGGACGGCTTCATCCGCAGGATCCAGCCCTGGCCGTAGGGATCCTGGTTGATCAGCTCGGGTTGCGACGCGAGCTGCGCATTGCCGGCGATCACCTCGCCGCCGAGCGGGCTGTAGACGTCCGACGCGGCCTTTACCGATTCCACGACCGCGCAGCCGTCGCCGGCCGCCAGCACGCGTCCCGCTTCCGGCACCTCGACGAACACGAGGTCGCCGAGCGACTGCTGTGCGTGATCCGTGATGCCGATCTCGACGCTGCCGTCGGGCAGCGTCCGCACCCACTCATGGCTCTTCGTGTATCGCAGGTCGTCTGGAATGTCGCTCATGCGGGTCTCCCGTCAGGTTTCGATCAGGCTCTTGCCGTTCCGCACGAATGGCGGCTTCACGATGCGCGCGCCGACGCGCTTGCCGCGGATATCCACCTCGACCCGGCCTTCCGCCGCGGCCGGCACGCGCGCGAAGCCGACCGAGCGCTCGAGGGTCGGCGAAAACGTGCCACTCGTCACTTCGCCGGTTCCGGCCCCGGTGTGCACTGCCTGGTGCGAGCGCAGTACGCCGCGCTCCTCGAGCACCAGACCGGCGAGCTTTCGTTGCGGTCCCGCCTCACGCTCGGTGACGAGTGCGGGCTTGCCAATGAAATCGCGGTTGCCGTCGAGCGCGACAGTCCACGCCAGATTCGACACGAGGGGCGACACCGTTTCGTCCATGTCACTGCCGTACAGGTTCATGCCGGCTTCGAGCCGCAGCGTGTCGCGTGCGCCGAGTCCGCAGGGACGCACGCCGGCGGTCTGCAGCGTCTGCCACGCGGCAACCGCTTCTTCGGCGGGCATCATGATTTCGTAGCCGTCCTCGCCCGTGTATCCGGTGCGTGCGACGAACCATTCGTCGCAGGCGGTGCCGTAGAACCGGCCAAGCTTTGCAGCAGTCGCCCGGCAGCCGTCCGGCAGCGCAAGCGCAGCCTTGTCGCGCGCATCGGGCCCCTGCACGGCGATCATCGCGAGATCGCGGCGCGCCACGACGGCGACGCCGACGGGTTTGGCATGCTCCCGCATCCACGCGAGGTCCTTCTCGGCCGTGCCTGCATTGACGACGAGCCGGAACCAGCGCTCGTCCATGTGGTAGGCGATCAGGTCGTCGATGATGCCGCCGTCGGCTTGCAGCATGCAGCTGTACAGCGCCTTGCCGGGTTCGGACAGCCGGCCGACGTCGTTCGCAAGCAGGCGCATCAGGAGCGGACGTACGCCGGCACCGCGCAGGTCCACCGTACACATATGGGACACGTCGAACATGCCCGCGTCGCGCCGCACGGCATGGTGTTCCTCGATCTGCGAGCCGTAGCCGACCGGCATGTCCCAGCCGCCAAAATCGACCAGGCGCGCGCCATCCGCGAGGTGCTGTTCGTATAGCGGTGTCCGTCTTCCCATATCGGCGGTTCCCATGGCCGGCGGGTTCCGCCTGCGGCGCCGCGCGTGGATTCTAGCGGAAAGCGCCCTTCCGCACAGGGTATAGTCGCCTGCCCGTTCCCGGCTTCGGAGATCCGGCCATGGTCCGACCCATCCTGCTTTCCGTCCTGCTTTGCTGCGCCGCGACATTCGCGCCCGCACCGGCGGCAGCGGACGCCGTTGCCGAGCTGCATGCCCTGTTCGACCGCGAGTGGGAGCGCGACATCGCGGACAATCCGCTGCTCGCGACCTACCGGGGCGACGCGCGCTACAACGATCGCTGGCCCGACATTTCAGTCGCGGCCCAGGCAGCGCGCAATGCCGCCGACGCGAAGGTACTCGAGGAGCTCGCCCGGATTCCGCGCGACAGCCTGACGCCGGAAG
>JALYJS010000378.1 GCA_030799345.1 Pseudomonadota bacterium
TCCGTGTTGTGGCGCAAGGCATAGTCGAGCCCGAGCGCGAACGTGTCGCTGATCTTCACCTCGATGCCGAGCTGATTCTGCACGAACGTGTTGTCCGAGCCACTTTCCACGAGGAAGCGATCGTAGATCAGGGTCGTTGCGGTCAGCTTGTGCTCGAAGTTGAGTGCGCCGCGCGCAATGATGTCGTCTTGCTGCTCGCCGGTCAGGCGAAGCTCGGTCTGGCGATAGCCGGCGCCGATCTGGGCTTCGAGCTTGGTCGTGTCGGTCATGATGAAGCGGTAGCCATAGCCGCCGGTCGCAGTCGCCTGGTACGAGAAGTCGGTAAACGCGTCGTCCTCGTAGCGCAGCGCGCCGAACAGGTAGCTCCGCTCGGTCAGCGAATACTGGCTTTCACCGCGCAGCTCCCAACGATCCGCGGACGTGATGTCGTCGGTGACGGTGCGCAGCATCGAGGCGCCCGCCTTGTGCGTCCACTTGTCGAGCTTGTTCTCGACGTCGACGTTGAGGTTGACGGTTTCCGTCTCGGTGTTGCCGCGCGCAAGCACGCCGCCGAAGGTGCCCTTGCCGCTCCAGTCCGCTGCCGCCGTGCCCGACGCAAGGCCGCCGAGTACCAGAACCGCCACCATCCCTGTGCTGCGCATGACCGTCTCCGGGCTCGAAAAAGGGCGCGTAGTCTAGCCTTTCAACACGATTTCCACTTGCTTGTTGCGCTTGCCTGCACGGTATAGGCTTGCCGCGTGGCCGAGGGCGATAATCCGGAGATCTTCATCTCTTACGCGCGCTCGGCGCAGCCTCAGGCCGGCGCAATCGCCGACGCCTTGCGCGCCAGCGGATACAGCGTCTGGTGGGACGACGACCTCCCCGCTCATCGCGCCTACAACGATGTCATCGAGGAAAGGCTGAATTCGGCCAAGGCGGTACTTGTCGTCTGGTCCCGGGACGGGGCCAATTCCGAATGGGTAAGAGCGGAAGCGGACGCCGCACGTCATGCGCGCAAGCTGGTCCAGCTCAGCATCGATGGCGTCATTCCGCCGATGCCGTTCAACCAGATCCAGTGTCCGGCGCTTCGCGGCCGGGGCGGGATTACCGATGAGCACGCGTGGCGGAAGATCGAGTGCAGCATCGCGGACCTCGTCCGCGGCACCCGGAGCGAACTCGCGCGGCCCGCAGTCGCCGCGGCGCCCGGAACCGGATCGACATCGATCTGTGTCCTGCCGTTCGTCAACATGAGCGCCGATGCTGAGCAGGAATATTTCAGCGACGGAATCACCGAGGACTTGATCACCGACTTGTCGAAGATCTCCTCGCTCGGCGTGATTGCGCGGAACACCAGCTTCACGTTCAAGGGACAATCGGTGGAGGCTTGCTCGCTCGGGCATCAGCTTGGCGTGAGCCACATCCTGGAGGGCAGCGTCCGCAAGTCCGGCAACCGGCTGCGGATCAGCGCGCAGCTGATCGATGCCGCAACCGGCCAGCACCTGTGGGCCGAACGCTATGACCGCGAGCTCGCAGACATTTTCGACATACAGGACGAACTTTCCCAGGCAATCGTTGCAGCGCTGAAGCTGAAGCTGCTGCCCGCGGCGAAGAAGGCGGCCGAGCGGCGCGGCACGGACAACGCCGAAGCCTACAATCTTTACCTGATGGCCCGGCAGTACTGGGTTGCCGGCAACGATGGGGATTGGAAGCGCGAGGAGCTGATCATCCGCATCTGTGAGCGAGCGATCGGCATCGACCCCGAATACGCACATGCCTGGGCGCTGATGGCGATCGCGCAGACGCACCTGCGTTTTCGCCAGGGAAGGCCTGATGTCAATGGCCTGGAAGCCGCCGAACGTGCGCTGTCGCTCGACCCGGACCTTGCGGAGGCACATGCCGTCAGAGCCTGGCACCTGCTCGAACAGGGCCAGCAGGAGGATGCGGGGCGGGAAATCGCCGCGGCGCTGCGGCTCGATCCCGAATCGTGGGAGGTGAACAAGGTCGCCGGCAAGGTGCTCTTCATCCAGGGGCGGTTGAAAGACGCCGCAACCTGCTATCGGAAGGCGGCCGAGCTGATGGACATGGACTACCACGCCGCCGGCATGGTCGAGAGCTGCTGCCGCGGCCTCGGGGATATGGATGGACGGTTCCAGGCAGCCAAGGTC
>JALYJS010000379.1 GCA_030799345.1 Pseudomonadota bacterium
GCACTCGGTGGTGATGATCCGCGGCGGCCGCGTCAAGGACCTGCCGGGCGTCCGTTACCACACCGTCCGCGGCACGCTCGACTGCGCCGGCGTCGCCGACCGCAAGCAGAGCCGTTCGAAGTACGGCGCTAAGCGCCCGAAGAAATAAAGCAGGGGTAGAGAGCAATGTCTCGTCGCACATCCGCACCGACCCGCGTCGTGCTCCCGGATCCGAAATTCGGAAGCGAGATGCTGGCCAAGTTCATGAACATGGTCATGACCAGCGGCAAGAAGTCCGCCGCCGAGCACATTGTCTACGGCGCGATCGACCGCATCGGCGAGAAGACCGATCGCCGCGGCGATGCCGCGCTCGAGCTGCTGTCCGCCGCGCTCGAGAACGTGAAGCCCGCGGTCGAGGTGAAGTCGCGGCGCGTCGGCGGCGCGACCTACCAGGTGCCGGTCGAAGTCCGCCCGTCGCGCCGGCAGACGCTGGCGATGCGCTGGCTGATCGAAGCCGCGCGCGCGCGCAGCGAGAAATCGATGGCGCACCGCCTGGCCCACGAGCTGATGGACGCGGCGGAGAACCGCGGCACGGCCGTGCGCAAGCGCGAAGACACGCACCGGATGGCGGAGGCCAACAAGGCCTTCGCGCATTACCGCTGGTAAGCCTGCAGGTCCAAGAGAACATCATGTCGCGCCATACGCCCATCGAGCACTACCGGAACATCGGCATTTCGGCGCATATCGACGCCGGAAAGACGACGACGACCGAGCGCGTGCTGTTCTACACGGGCGTCTCGCACAAGATCGGCGAAGTGCACGACGGCGCGGCCGTCATGGATTACATGGAGCAGGAACAGGAGCGCGGCATCACGATCACCGCCGCGGCGACGACCTGCTTCTGGAAGGGGATTGACAACCATTACCCCGAGCACCGCATCAACATCATCGACACGCCGGGGCACGTGGACTTCACGATCGAGGTCGAGCGTTCCTTGCGCGTGCTCGACTCGGCGGTCGCCGTGTACTGCGCCGTGTCCGGCGTGCAGCCGCAGTCCGAGACGGTCTGGCGGCAGATGAACAAGTACAAGGTGCCGCGCATCGCGTTCGTCAACAAGATGGACCGCGCCGGCGCGAACTTCCTGCGCTGCGTGGACCAGATCAACACGCGCCTGAAGGGCAACCCGGTCGTGATCCAGCTGCCGATCGGCGCCGAGGAAAACTTCACCGGCATCATCGACCTGGTCCGCATGAAGGCGATCTGGTGGGACGACGACACCCAGGGGATGCGTTTCGAGTTCCGCGACATCCCCCCGGAGATGCAGGCGCAGTGCGACGAGTACCGCCTCAAGCTGGTGGAAGCCGCGGCCGAAGGCAACGAGGAGCTGCTGAACCGGTACCTTGAGGAAAACACGCTGTCCACCGAGGACATCCGCAAGGGCCTGCGCGCGCGCGCGATCCGGAACGAGATCTGCCTCGTCACCTGTGGCTCGGCATTCAAGAACAAGGGCGTGCAGGCCGTGCTCGACGCGGTCATCGACTACATGCCGTCGCCGGTCGAGGTGCCCGACGTCAAGGGCCAGACTGAAGAGAGCGACGAGATCACGCGCCCGCCGACCGACGACGCGCCGTTCTCCGCGCTCGCATTCAAGATCCTGAACGACCCGTTCGTCGGCAATCTGACGTTCTTCCGTGTCTATTCCGGCACGCTGAATTCGGGCGACCAGGTCTACGTGCCGAACCGCTCCCGAAAGGAGCGTATCGGCCGCCTGCTGCAGATGCACGCAAGCGACCGGGAAGAGATCAAGGAAGTCCGCGCCGGCGACATTGCCGCGGCCGTGGGCCTCAAGGACGTCACCACCGGGGACACGCTGTCCGACCCGGACGAAATCATCGTGCTCGAGAAGATGGAATTCCCGGATCCGGTGATCTCGGTCGCGGTCGAGCCGAAGACCAAGGCCGACCAGGAAAAGATGGGCATCGCGCTGCAGCGCCTCGCGAAGGAGGATCCTTCGTTCCGCGTGTCGAGTGATGCCGAATCCGGCCAGACCATCATCTCCGGCATGGGCGAGCTGCACCTCGAGATCATCGTGGACCGCATGAAGCGCGAGTTCAAGGTCGAGGCTGGTGTCGGCAAGCCGCAGGTCGCGTATCGCGAGACGATCCGCAAGTCCGTCGAGCAGGAAGGCAAGTTCGTGCGCCAGTCGGGTGGCCGCGGCCAGTACGGCCACGTCTGGATCCGCCTCGAGCCGCTCGAGGAAGGCAAGGGCTACGAGTTCGTCAATGAGGTGGTCGGCGGCGTGATCCCGCGCGAGTACATCCCGGCCGTGGACAAGGGCATCAAGGAAGTGCTGCTGAACGGCGTGATCGCCGGCTTCCCGATCGTCGACGTCAAGGTCGCGCTGACCGACGGCTCGTACCACGACGTCGACTCCAGCGAAATGGCGTTCAAGATCGCGGGCTCGATGGCGTTCAAGGAAGCCTTCGCGAAGGCGAAGCCCGTGCTGCTCGAGCCGATCATGAATGTCGAGGTGGTGACGCCGGAGGAATACTCGGGCGACGTGATCGGCGACCTGAATCGCCGCCGCGGCCAGATCACCGGCATGGACGAATCGCCGTCCGGCAAGGTTGTGACCGCTGACGTCCCGCTGGCGGAGATGTTCGGCTATGCGACGACCGTGCGCTCGATGAGCCAGGGTCGCGCCACGTTCACCATGGAATTCAAAAAATACGTCGAAGTGCCGAATAACGTCGCTGAGACCGTCCTGAAGAAAGCCTCCTGAGGAATTACGAGTCATGGCCAAGGAAAAATTCGTTCGCTCCAAGCCGCACGTGAACGTGGGGACGATTGGGCACGTGGATCACGGGAAGACGACGCTGACGGCGGCGTTGACCAAGGTGATGGCGGAGAAGAACGGGGGCGAGTTCA
>JALYJS010000392.1 GCA_030799345.1 Pseudomonadota bacterium
TCTCGTCCTTGAGCAGCTTGTTCAGCATGTTCAGCACGCCGAGTACGGCCCCGGTCGGCACGCCGGTTGATGTCGTGAGCGGGGGCAGGGCGAAGAATGCCCGGTAGAGGTAGGACGAACCGTCCACCAGCCAGAATTTGCGCGGGTTGGTCATCGTCAACTGCCGGGCGGCGGCGCGTCTTTCGCATCGTCCTCGTCATCATCCGGTTCAGGCACCGGCGCCGGCGGCGTGCTGGCAGGCGCGGTGGCGGGCGAGCGGATATCGACGGGCGTCTCGACGCCTTCGTCCGGCAGGTACAGCGAGCCGGTCTGCCCGCAGGCGGCGAGGAAGATGGCGGCGAACAGGGCAACGAGTCGCATCGGGACAGTATACGAAAAAGGGGTCGCATCCCTTTCCAGGAAGGGACAGTCCGCCTTTTTCCTGCGGAAAAAGGGGACAGTCCCTAGCGGGGCTGACGTTCGATGACGGCGATAGTCAGGCGCGACACGCAGATCAGGCGCTCGTTGTCGTCCCGGATTTCGATATTCCAGACCTGGCTGCGCCGGCCGAGGTGGATCGGCGCGGCGCGGCCGTGCACATGGCCGCTGGTTGCTGGCCGCAGGTGATTGGCATTGATCTCCTGCCCGACGATCTGGAACTGCGCGCGGTCGACGCACATCGACCCGCCGACGCTGCCGAGCGTTTCGGCGAGCGCGACGGACGCACCGCCATGCAGGATGCGGTCAGGCTGCACCGTGCGACTGTCGACCGGCATCCGCGCGACGATAAAGTCCGCGCCGATCTCGGTGAATTCGATGCCGAGATGCGTGCCCATCGTCGCATCCTGGAATTGGCGGACCTCGTCGATCGTGAATTGGCGGAACCAGATACTCATGGCTGCCTGTCCTCGTTTCGGTTAGTGTAACCGCCGCGCGGCACGCGCCGGTAAACCCGATGCAGGAAGAATTCGCCGTCACCGCTGCAGCCCGCCCGACCGTCGCGGTCGCTGGCAGCAACCTGCGCTTTCCGGTCCGGCGTATTTTCTGCGTCGGCCGCAACTATGCCGAACACGCGCGCGAAATGGGTCTGACCGACAGCCGAGCGCCGCCGTTTTTCTTCTCGAAGCCCGCCGACGCCGTGATGTCTGCCGGCAGTGCCGTTCCTTACCCGTCGCGCACCGCAAACCTGCACCACGAGATCGAACTGGTCGTAGCACTCGGTAGCGGGGGCCGCGACGTCGATCCAGGCGATGCGGGGGAACTCATTTACGGCTATGCCGTCGGCAATGACCTGACCCGGCGCGATGTGCAGACCGCCATGAAGGAACAGGGCAAGCCCTGGGATATTGCGAAGGGTTTCGATCACGCGGCGCCGGTGACCGCGATCGCGCCGGTTTCAGACATCGGACACCCGGAGCGCGGCCGAATCTGGCTCGAGGTAAATGGCACGCCGCGCCAGCAGGGCGACATCTCCGACATGATCTGGAGCGTGCCAGAGGTGATCGCGGAACTGTCGACCTGGTTCGAACTTGCGCCAGGCGACCTGATCTTCACCGGGACCCCCGCGGGCGTCGGTCCATTGAAGCCGGGCGATCGCGTGCGGGGCGGCGTGGACGGCGTCGGCCTGCTCGAGCACACGGTGGTGGCGCGATGAAACTATTTTCGTATTACCGCAGCTCTTCGGCCTGGCGCGTGCGTATCGCGCTCTCGTACAAGGGCATACCGCACGGTACCGTGCCGGTGCACCTGGTCCGCGACGGCGGCGAGCAGCACAGCGAGTCGTATCACGAGATGAATCCGCAGGAACTGGTGCCAGCCCTGGTCGACGAGGATCTCGTGATCGGACAATCGCTCGCGATCATCGAGTACCTGGAGGAAACGCATCCCGATCCGCCCTTGCTGCCGCAGGATTTCGGCGGGCGTGCACAGGTGCGCGCGATGGCGCTCGGCATCGCCTGCGACATCCAGCCGGTGCAGAACCTGCGCGTGCTGAATTACCTGCGCGACCCGCTCGGTCAAGGCGACGGCCCGGTGGCGGAGTGGGTCCGATTCTGGATCACGCGCGGTCTACGCTCGCTCGAAGAACTCGCGCGGCGGCACGGGGATGGTCAACACTATTTATATGGCGATGACGTCACGATGGCGGATGTCTGCCTCGTGCCGCAGATGTACAACGCCCGGCGTTACTATTGCGACCTGACGCCGTTCCCGGCGCTGGTCGCGATCGACGCCCACCTGTCGTCGCTGCCGGCATT
>JALYJS010000400.1 GCA_030799345.1 Pseudomonadota bacterium
GATGCCGCTCGTCGCGAAAGTCGCGGCACTCCTGGAGTCGTATCGAGCCGAAACCGTCAAGCCGGCGTCGAGCAGACTGTCTTCGGGCAATTGGAGCTCCCCGGTCGTCAGTTTCGCTTCGCGTTGAGTGGCCATATAGCCGACGCGCAGCTGCGCGGCGCTCGACAGGTTCCAGCCGAAATCGATGCGACCGCCGTAATCGAGGAAACGATAGGCGGCGACCCGATCGCCGTCGTCGTAGAGGTCCTCCGCAGTGCGGCTGGCCAGGAGACCGGGCTCCACGAAAAACCGCTGCGCCACATCGAGCGGCTGGTACAGACTCGTCGAGAAGATCGATTCGTAACCGAGCTGCACGTTATTGCGCCACTGGCCGCCGCGATCGTTGAGCCAGCGATGCACGTGCTGTACGCCCAGCAGGAACTTGAGGTCGCCGCCGCCGTCGGCAAAGAAACCGACACTCGGTCGCAATACACTGGCGCCGATCGATATCTCCTTTGGCAGCCAGATGAGGGTCTTTTGTCCGTCCTCGACTGCCAGCCGGTAGGCCACGGTATCGATGTCCTCGAGCGCCGACATTCTCTTGGCATCCGCACTGACGGCGTCGATATCGACCGTATCGCCGGGACGAATCTGTGTGAATGACCGGACGTATTCCGGATTTACGCGCTCCAGCCCCTCGATCCGGACCTTCGCAATCGTGCCTTCCATGGCCTGATGGGTCGTGATCTGCTGCCGCCACGCCATGTACTGGGCCTCGGGCACAGAGAGCGTAGCCAGGCGATCCGCCGCAAGCCGCGCGGCCGCTTCACCGAGCGGGATCGTTTCCGGCACCCGTTGGAAATCGGCGGTCCCGATGTCACCCATCGGCACATCGATGCGGATGTCCCGTTCGGTCAGCGAATCCAGCTGGATCTTCTCGTTGGCCTCCAGCATCACTTCCATGCTGCGCGCCAGCAGTTGCGTCGCCTGCACCAGTCGTTCCGGCGGCGTGGGCGGCTCAACCAGGTTGACGACGATGACGATGTCGGCGCAGGTCTCGCGTGCCACATCCACCGGGATGTTACGGACCATGCCGCCGTCCGCGAGGATGTAGCCCTCACCGATTACGGGGGAGAATGCGCCGGGAATGGCCATGCTGGCACGCATCGCGCTCGCCAGATCGCCGTGATCGAGCACGACCATGTTGCCGGTCACCATGTCCGTCGCGATGGCGCGAAAGGGGATCGGCAAGTCATCGAAGTCGGGCACCATGCGCGCGCGCGCGACGTAGGTGCGCAGCAGGTCGTCGATGGCGCTGGAGTCGGTCAGGCCGGCGGGGGTCACGATCTGGCGATTCTGGAATCCGAGTTCGACCGGCGTACTGGCCTCGGTCGCGAAACGCTTTTGCTCGACGGGTTCGAGCACGCGTCGACCCTTGCCCCCAATCACGGTCGACCAGTCGATGCCGGTCAGGAACTCGTCGAGTTCCGCGGCCGGCTGACCTGACGCGTAACCCGCCCCGATCAGTGCGCCCATGCTGGTACCCGCGATGCAATCCACGGGTATTCGCAATTCCTCGATGACCTTCAGCACGCCGACATGGGCGCCGCCCTTGGCGCCGCCGCCCGCCAGCACCAGCCCGATGCGCGGCCGCTTGAGCGGGTCCGTGGAAGCGGGCGCGGCGGCGGCGTGAAGCGGAAGAGCAACCAGCGCACTCATGACGAGCACTGACGCAGGGCGCAGAGATCTCATGTTCGAAATCCTCGGAAAGCTACCCTCACAATGAGCGGATGCCAGGCGGCTGTCTAGCTGGCCGACGCATTTCGCCAGCGAACGAGCGCCCCGGTCAACGCGGCGTCGTCGGGCGAATCCGCCAGCAGGACGGGTGAACCGAGACCGAGGCGGGCGGCAGCATCCGCGACCCGAAGCGATCCGGTCACGAGCGCGGTCGAATCCATCAGCTCGCGGCTGCGCGGCGTGACGATACCGACCAGCGCTTCCAGCAGCTCGACGCTTGTCGCTGCATACGCGCGGATTCCACCCTGACGCCAGAGCTGCTCGATCTCGGATTGAAGTTGCGCGGGGGGATGGGCTGGCTCGCGCGTGTACACCTCCGCGTACTGGACCCTGGCGCCGCGGGCGGTCAAGGTTTCGGCGATGAGTTCGCGGCCACCCGAGCCGCGCACGATCAGCACGCGCTGGCCGTTCATGTGGGCGAGTTGCGGCATGGCGAGCAGCGCCTCGCTGCTCGCGCCTTCCGCCGGCATGATGGCAACGCGATAGCCGGCGGCGTTCAGCGCGGCGCCGGTCGGCTGGCCAACGGCCGCGATCGGCACGTCGCGCCGCTGGTCTAGGAAATCCGCACCAAATCGCACCGAGTTCGCACTGATGAAGATGATCAGGTCGTAACGGTCGGCGGGCCCGATGGCGGCGCGCACGGCCGCCCGGTCGGGGCGGGCCTTGATCACGAGCGCGGGGTAGCGCACCGCCGCGCCGCCTTCCGCTTCGATGAGCTGGCAGAGGTTGTGCGCCTGGTGCTCGGGCCGCGTCACCAGCACGCCGATGCCCGTCAGCCGGCCCATATGTCAGTGTCCTGTAGCCGCGGCGAGCGCTCGCAGGAGCGCATCCGCGCCGGCCGCCAGCACGCGTTCGCCGAGCTGGGTTCCGAGTGAAGCGGCAAGGTCTTCCGGACCCTCGATGACGTCGAAGTACACTTTCACGCCATCCGGCGATCCAGCCAGGCCGCGCAGCCGCAGCCGTCCGCCTTCGAGTTCGGCATACGCAGCGATCGGCGACTGGCAGCTGCCCCCGAGCCGCGCGGAAAAGGCGCGCTCCGCGTCGAGGCAACTATGGGTCGGCGCATGGTCGAGAGGGCGCAATAGTTCGCGGATGCCCGCGTCGTCCCGGCATTCGACGCCGATCACACCCTGACCCGCGGCCGGCAGCATGTGTTCAGGCGCCAGCCGCTCGCGGATGCGCTCGCTGAGTTCCAGCCGGTCGAGGCCGGCTGCAGCGAGCACGGTGGCATCGAACTCTCCGGCATCCAGCTTGCGCAGGCGCGTCTCGACATTGCCCCGCAGCACGCGAATCTCGAGGTCCGGCCGCCGATGACGCAACTGGCTCTGCCGGCGCAGGCTCGACGTGCCGACGCATGCTCCCCGTGGCAGGGCGGCCAATGACGCATGTCGCGCGGACACGAACGCGTCGCGCGGATCGGCGCGCTCCAGCGCCGCCCCGATCACGAGCCCGTCCGAGAGCTCGGCCGGCATGTCCTTCATGGAATGCACGGCGATCTCGGCACGTCCTGCCAGAAGCGCTGCCTCCAGTTCCTTGATGAAAAGGCCCTTGCCGCCGGCTGCGGCGAGCGAGCCCTCGATCCGGTCGCCTTCAGTGACCATCGGCAGGAGATGTACGACGATTCCTGGATGAGCGGCGGCGAGGCATGCGGCGACATGCTCGGCCTGCCACAGGGCAAGCCTGCTTTTCCGCGTCGCAATGCGG
>JALYJS010000413.1 GCA_030799345.1 Pseudomonadota bacterium
CCGGCGCCGTTCGCTGCCGCCAGCATCACCGCCTCGGTCTCGTTGATCGTGATGCCGAAAGAGAGTCTCTCGGGCGGCTCGACGCCCTCCGGGAACATCCAGGGCCTCGGCTTCACGGATTCTGCGCTGGTCCCGCCAATCAAGGCGTGGCGAGCCAAGTCCGCGACGGTCTGTGGCCGGCCATGGCGTGCGAGGTAAGCCGGGGAAGCGCAGAAGATCCAGCGCGAGCGCGAGACCGGCCGTGCGACGAGGTTGGGATCGGTCACCGTGCCGCCGCGGACGGCGAGGTCGATGCCTTCCTTCACCAGGTCGACTACCCGCTCATTGAAACGCAGCTCGAGGTCGATGCCGGGATAGCGCGCGAGAAATTCCGGCAGCGCCGGCAACAGGATGTGGCGGCCAAAGGAACCGGCGACGTCGACGCGCAGGCGGCCCGTCGGCTGCTCCTTGCCGCGCCGCAGCGTCTCCTCCGCAGCAGCGAGCTCGGCAAAGACTCTGCGGCAATGCCCGAGGTAATCGGAGCCCGCCGGCGTGACCGCCACTTTCCGGGTCGTCCGGTTGAGGAGCTTGAGTCCGAAGCGCCGTTCGAGCCGCCGGACGTGCGTACTCACCATGGCGCGCGACAGCCCGAGTTCGTCGGCCGCGCGGGTGAAAGAGCCGAGTTCGGCGACGCGGGCGAAGGCTTGCATGGCCTGGAGGGCTTCCATGGTGTCTATTGTTCACTAATATTGAACAATAATGTCAACATTGAGTGGTTTATCAGAACAATCGGGACCGGTAATTTCACTCCTGTATTCACAGGAGAGCGGCCATGTTTCTTTTCAATCGTTCGGTGCTGGCGGTCTGCGCGGCTTTGCTGGTCGCAGGGTTCCCGGTCCTGGTCCAGTACTTCGGACTCGCCTAACGGAAGGACGGCCGGTAGCGGCCGACTTCGGAACGAGGGCTCAGGGAGCGCAGCAGCGCGACCATCGAGAGCACGAGCAAGACGGCGCCTAGGTTGTGGGCCGTGCCAAGCCACAGCGGCCAGCCTTTCCAGATGAGATTCATCCCGATCGCGACCTGAATGACGACTGCAACGGCGACCGCCGTTGCCGCAAGTTTCGCCCGGCTCGTCTGTCCCCGCCGCAAGGCACCGGCGACCACGAGTGCCAGCACGATGGCCGTGACATACGCGCCGACGCGGTGCGTGTAGTGAATTGCAACGCGGGCGGGCGCATCGAGCACGCCGCCCTCGTAGTCGATACCGAGTCCGCGCCACAACACGAAGCCATTCGCGAAATCCATCTGCGGCCAGAACGATCCCTGGCAGGTGGGGAAATCCGGGCAGGCCGCTGCCGCGTAATTCGTGCTGGTCCATCCGCCGAGCGCGATCTGGGCGATCAGGACAATGAGTCCCGCAATGGCGAGCCGGCGCACCGGCCGCTCCGCCGCTTTCAACTCGCGCCGCGCCGGCCGGAGCGCGAGCCACCAGAGCAGGGCCAGCGTCAGGAGTCCGCCGAGGAGATGCAGCGTCACGATCAGCGGCTTCAATAGGAGCGTGACGGTCCACATCCCGAGCAGCGCCTGGACGGCGAGCAGCGCAACGATGAGCCAGGGCAGCACCCGCGGCTGGCCCGGGTCGCGGCGATTCCACACTGAGTACACCGCGAGCCCAACCACGAGGATGCCGAGTGCGCCCACGATGTAGCGGTGCACCATCTCGTTGATGGCCTTCTGGTAGTCGAAAGGCCGATCGGGATTTGCCGCGTTGATTTCGGCGACACGCTCCGCGGCCTGTGAAGGATGGATGTGGCCGTAACAGCCGGGCCAGTCCGGGCAGCCGAGCCCGGCATGGGTGAGCCGCACCCAGGCCCCGACGACGACCACGATCGCGCAGAGCAAGACTGCGGCGAGTGCCGCTCGGCGAAACCAGATCAGGCCCCGGGTTTCGGACATTGCATCCCCTAGCCGATGTTCGACAGGCGGAGAAGTCGCTCCAGGTCCTTGAACAGACCGCGCGCCGAGCCGGACGCAGGGTAACTCATCATCAGGTTTCCTTGCGGGTCCACTATATAAATGCCAACGCCGCCGTCGACTGTGCCCGGAAACGCCGCACGGAAGGCGTCGCCAGCGGGACCGGACGCCTGGAGCACCACGAGGTCCGCGTCACGCGCCTGCAGCCGGACAGTCGCGCATTGTCCCGAATGCAGGAGCACGCGCCGCAGGCGCGCCGCGTCCTTGTCGAGTGCAAGCCGGACGCGCGCGAGCTCGTCGAGGACCGCCTCGGTACGTCCGTCGCAGGCACTGCGGGCGAAATGAATCAGCGACCAGTGTCCCCGGAGAAGGTC
>JALYJS010000415.1 GCA_030799345.1 Pseudomonadota bacterium
GAACTCGACCGGGCGGAGACGCTGTTTGCCGAGCTCGATGCGATCTTGCCGCAGCACGTCCCGGCACGCGGGCATCGCGGCGAAGCGGCGCTGGCGCGCGGTCAGCCGGAAATCGCGCTCGCGCTCGTCACGCCGCTGGTCGATATCTCAGACGATCCCGAGTACCGGGCTACCCTTGCGGAGATCCTGGCGGCCCTGGGTGACGCAGCCGGAGCCGCACGCGAAGCGGACCGCGCAGCGACAGCCTTCGATGCGCTGCTGGCGCGGCGGCCTGAAGCCTATGCTGACCATGCAGCGGCCTTTTTCATGGGCATCGGCAATCGGCCGCTGCTGGCGCTCGCGCTCGCCGGGAAGAACTGGACGCTGCGCGACACGCCGCGCTCGCGCAGTCTTCTGGCGCGAGCCCAACGTGGCGCGGCATCTGTGCGGCGAGTCGCATGACACTCGTTCTCGCCGCTTTCTTCGCCGGATTCGTTCACGTGCTTTCGGGGCCCGATCATCTCGCCGCGATCGCGCCTTACGCCATGGACGGAAAGTACCACGCGTGGCGAACTGGAGTACGGTGGGGATTCGGTCACGCCACGGGCGCGCTCGCCGTTGGAATCCTGATGCTGGTACTGCGCGAGGCCTTGCCGGTGGATGCCGTTTCCGCCTGGGGCGAGCGCGTGGTCGGGCTCGCCCTGCTCGCTATCGGGATCTGGGGCGTCCGGGCGGCGCTGATTCGCGCGACCCAGCCCGTGCACGCCCACGCATCTCACGCGCACGGACATGCGGCACTCGCGGTGGGTACGCTGCACGGCCTGGCCGGCAGCGCGCATTTGTTCGGCATGCTCCCGGCGCTCGCCCTGCCCACCGATCTCGCGGCGGGTACGTATCTTCTCCTCTTTGGTGCCGGCAGCATCGCCGCGATGGCCGCATTTGCATCGCTCGTCGGCTGGATTGCGGGCCGGCCGGGCGTGAGTGGGCGACGCACGCAGGGCCTGCTCCTCGGCTTCTCCTCTTTCATCGCTGTCGCCATTGGCGGCTTCTGGTTGGTCGGGGGTCCGTGATGGACTCTTTCGACTTGATTGTGCTGGGCGCCGGACCGGCAGGCGTGCTCGCCGCGATCCGCTTGCCGCGTCGACGTTCACGTAACGGCGACCGAAAGCTGACGCTTCCCAGACCACTTCCAGCGCGCGCACTCCTATGCTGATTCAACCTGCATAGCTTCGAAACGGAAAGGATATTGACTCGTGAATCGCCCGATGCGCACCTCTGGATTCCATCTCACTAAGTTATTGGTTTTAGTCCTTGCATGTGTCGGGTTTCAGCAACATGCCAGCGCGGCTGACCCCGGCGGGAGCATCAGTCCACAACTGCAGCAGAGATTCGGGCTGAGCGAGGGCCAGGTACGGGGTTCCCTTGGCGCGCTGCTCGTGTACGTGCGCGAGCGTATTCCCAAGACGCAGTTCGACGAACTCTCGAAGAGCATTCCGAATGCTGACTACATCATGCGCGAGGTACGCATGCGCGGAATCGTGACCATGCCGCTCGATGACATCGAAGACTACGAGGCATCACTTGCGAAACTTGGCATCGGACAGCCGCTGGCCTCGCAGATCGCACCGGCCGTCCTTGAGTACCTCGGCACCACCGGATTCCATCTGGAACAGAGCTTGCTCGCGCGCGTGCTGGACTGAATAGAAACTGTAAACGAGTAAAGCTATGAAAAGATCGATTCTGTGGATCGGGGCATGCGCTGCTATCGGATTGTCGGGCTGCGCCGCGAGTCTCGTGTCGTCGTGGAGGGCCCCTGACGCACAGCCATTCGGGCTGCAGGGTGAGAAGGTGGCCGCCGTGGTCATGGTGAGCGATCAGTCGATTCGCCTCACAGGCGAAGACGCGCTCGCCCGCGAGTTGTCCTCGCGCGGGGTCCACGGCGTGCCGATGTACACGCTGCTCGCCGATGCCGTTCCGGACGAATCGAAAGCGCGCGCAGCCGCTGAGCAGGCGGGTGTCGTGGGTGTCGTCGTACTGCGGCCAGTACGAATCGACAAGGAAGTTTCGTCGAGACCCATGAATTACCCGGGTCCGATGTACGGCGGCTTCTGGGGCGGTTACTTCGGCCATGGCTGGGGCGCTCCCTGGTCAGTCCAGGGCGGCGAGATCCGGACCGACACGATTGTCATCGTCGAGACGCTCGTCTATTCGCTGGCCGAGAACCAGCTCGTGTGGAGCGGCCAGAGCAAGACCAGGAATCCCAAGACTATCGACGGCCTGATCGCGAGCACGGCCAAACAGGTGGGCGGCGAACTCGCGCGGCAAGGCCTCATCCACTCCAAGTCCAATCGATAGCAACATTTGAGGAGAAATTAGATGGACGCAATATACAAGGGCATCCGAATCCTTATTAGCGCTGCTTTGGGATTCGCACTGACCCTGGTACTTCTTTGGGGCTTTCTTGACGCGGGCGCCGTCCCCGCCACGGCGCAGGCGTCAGCGCTGGCAGCCCGCTGAGCGTCAGGCGCGACGCCCCCCGTCCCGGATGAATCACGCAAGCACGAAACGCCGGCACCACGTGGTGATCGTCGGCGGTGGCTTCGGCGGACTGGCCGCCGCGCGGCGACTTGGGAGCGCCGACGTCGACGTCACGCTCATCGACCGGACCAATCACCACCTGTTCCAGCCGCTGCTCTACCAAGTCGCGACCGGGATTCTTTCCGAAGGCGACATTGCGCCGCCGCTGCGCGACGTACTGCGCGACCAGCAGAACGCCACCGTGGTGCTCGGGGACGTGGTCGCCGTAGACCTCGGCGCGCGCCGCCTCGCGGTCAAGATGCTGGAGCGCCGCAGCGAGATCGCTTACGACAGCCTGATTGTCGCAACGGGCGCGAGCCAATCCTACTTCGGGCATCCGGAGTTTGCGCACGATGCGCCGGGAATGAAAACTATCGACGACGCGCTCGAGCTCCGCGGGCGGATCCTGGGCGCGTTCGAAATGGCCGAGCGCGAACCCGATCCGGCTGAGCGGCGCCGCTTCCTGACCTTCGTCGTTGTCGGCGCGGGGCCGACGGGCGTAGAGGTCGCGGGGCAGCTCGCGGAGCTGTCACGCCACACGCTGCGTCGAAATTTCCGGCGAATCGATCCGGCCGAAGCGCGGATCGTGCTGCTGGACGCCGCACCCACGGTCCTCGGAGCCTTTCCCGAGTCGCTCCGACAACGGGCAATGCGGGACCTGCTGGACATCGGGGTTGAGGTC
>JALYJS010000436.1 GCA_030799345.1 Pseudomonadota bacterium
ATCCGCTTGCCCGGTGCGATCGCGTTGGCTTCCGAACCGGTCACACCGTAGTAGTTTGCAACACCCGGCTTGGCGCTGAAGTCGTCCATCTCGTTGTTGAGCAGGAAACCACCGCCCTCGACGACGACGCCGCTGCCGAAATCCGTGTTCAAGGTGTAAGTCAGCGCGACGGCATTGCCGTCGCGGTCCACGATCGAGAAATGCGAAGTCGAGCGTCCCTCGAGTCCCGGCCGCACCGCGGACGTTTTGCTTATGGCAGCCGGGTCAACTTCGGCAGCACGGGCGGCGACGTAGTCATCCGCGATCAGCTCCTCGACAGGCTGCCGCACGAAGTCAGGATCGCCGCCGTACTCGGCACGATCCGCGAACACGCGCTTCTCCATCTCGGCGGTCAGGTGGACATACTGCGCGGAGTTGTGCGCGAGACCCGCGAACGAGGGCGCCAGCGCATCCTTCATCTTGAGCAGCTGCACGATCGCGAATCCGCCGGAAGAGGGCGGCGGCGCGGCGAGAATCTCGTGGTCGCGCCAGCGGGACCTGAGAGGCTCGCGCCAGCGCGGCCGGTAGGCCGCCAGATCATCGGCGGTAATGATGCCGCCGCCGCGGCGCATCTCGGCCACGATCAGCCGCGCGGTTTCACCTTCATAGAAGCCGGCCATGCCATCTTTCGCGATGCGCCGCAGCGTTGCTGCGAGATCCGGTTGCCGGAATGTCGCGTCAGCCCGCAGGTGACCGAAATGCCGCGGGAAGCTCGCGACGCCGCCGAGGCGCGGCATGTCGTCTTCTATACGCTGGACCAGCAGCGCAGGTATTGCGTAACCGTCCTCGGCGAGCGCGATTGCGCGTGCCAGCAGTTCGGGCCAGGATTTCGTTCCGAACTTTTCGTGCGCGGCCCAGAGGCCCGCTACCGTCCCGGGTACGGCGACCGCGCGGTGGCCATTCAGGCTGGCGCCATCGACGATTTCGCCGCGGGCGTCCAGGTACATGTCGCGCGTCGCCGCCGCCGGCGCGATTTCGCGGAAATCGAGGAATGCCGCGTGCTCGCCGAATCGCGACAGCAGGAAACCGCCGCCGCCGATATTGCCGGCCTCAGGATAGGTGACGGCCAGCACGAATGCCGCGGCGATCGCCGCATCGACGGCATTGCCGCCGTCGTCCAGGATCTCTTCAGCAATGGCGGCGCTGTAGCGATCCGGCATCGCGATCGCGCCGATGTCGTTGTCCCTGGTCCGCGGCGTTCCGGTGCAGGCGACGGCGAGCGCCATCACTGCAACGAGCAACAGTGCGCGGCGGGAATGCATTGCGAACGGCCCGGTCATGAATGAGGTTCCCGGCCACTGGCGGCGTAACGAGTCGCGGCACGGATTGCGAGCCCGACAGCGAGGGCAAGCGTGACGTGCCACACGGCCTGCCACGAGGTCGTCAGCGTGATGGCGAGGACACAAAGCAGCGCCGCAACCGCGATGGCGTACCCGCCTGGCACCGTAACCGGCGCTGCGCCGTCGCGACGACGCAGCCTGATCAGCGCAGCGCTCACCGAACCATAGGTGATGACCCGGATGATGACGAAGAGGGTAATCAGGTACTCGAACGTACCGCTGACCGCCAGCAACCAGGAGATGATGGCCAGCAATGCGATCGCCACGTGTGGCGTACGCCTTACCGCATGAACGGCGGCAAGCGCGGGCGGCAGATCACCGCGTTCGCCGAGCGCGAAGAAGAGCCTCGGAGCGACCAGCATGGTCGCCGACATGCTGCCGGCGCACGAGAATACCGCAGCGATCGCGATGGCGATGGCGCCCGCAGGGCCGACCAGCGCGTGAGCCGCATCCGCGAGCGGCCGGGTCGACGACGCGGGGTCGGGAAGCAACGCGAAGGCGGCGAGGACGAGCAGCAGGTACACGACGCAGACGATGCCAATGCCGATCAGGATTGCAGGCGCGATGTCCCGTCGCGGGTCGCGCATCTCGCCGGCGACGATCCCTGCCTGCTCGAAGCCGAAGCACGCAAACAGGGCAAGCGTGAGGCCTTTAGTTATGCCGTCCGGCATAGCCGGCGGTTCCGCCGGCACATGATTCCAGCCGGCGAGCCAGAGCCCGGCAAGCGCGAGCGGCAGCAAAGGCAGCAGTTTGGCCACGGTCAGCAGGTTGCTCAGCAAAGCACCGCGCGTTACGCCCCGGATATTGAAAACGACGAGCACCAGCACGAATACGGTCATTGTGACGAGCCGCGGACCCCGCCCGTCGAGCGCCGGCGCGAGTACGACCAGATAATCGAGCAGGATCTGGGAGATGGCGGCGAAGGACACGGCGCGCGACAGCCCTAGCAGCCATCCGACTGAAAAGCCCGCGACGGAACCGAAGGCATCCGCAGCGTAGACGGGCGGGCCGCCGGTCACGTCGAATCGGCTTGCGACTTCGACGAGCGACAGCGCAAGGAGCGCCGTCAATGCAAAAGCAGCGAGGAGCACCAGGATGCTCCATCGCCCAGCGGAAGCCGCAAGGCCGGCGGGCATGGCGAGCACGCCGGCACCGATCGTCACATTGACGGTCAGCGCGATCACGTCGATGCGCCGCAGCCGGCGCAGCAGTGCTGGCGTGGCGACGACGTCTGGATTTGTCATGGCCCGCTCGACCGTTCGGGCGGGACCAATGGTTCAGCCGGCCGCTGGCGCGCCGGCCGGCGACTCCTGCTCCTGCCGCGGCGAGCTGCCGGAATCCGCGGCCACGCGCCACTCACCGTCCACCTTGGACCAGACGGTGACGAAGCTGCCGCTGATGGGCGCTGCTTCGCCTTCGCCATCGGGATCCAGAGTCCAGGCGCCGGTTTCCCAGGCCATGTCGCCGGACGTGGCGAGTTTCACCGAGTCCGTGGTCCAGGCCATGGTGGCAGCGGGCAGGTCGGAATATTCCTTTTCCATGCCGGCCTGGATTTCAGCCGTGCCATTGCGGACCACGCCTTCGAATACGGTGATCGCGTCGGGCAAGAAAATAGTATTGGCGATGGCCGACGCGTCCTTTGCCTGGGCGAGCGCCAACCATTCGGCCGAGCGCTCCCAGATCGCTTTCTCCTCCGCCGCCAGATCGACTGCGGACACTTCGGATTTCTGCGCGCAGCCCGCAACGAATGCCAGCATCGCGGCCGCAGCCAGGATCAGTTTGCGTTCACGCATCTTGCCCCCAAGATATTGATTAATAAAATAAAAACACTTGCTGCGGGCTGTCTTCACGCCCGTGCGTGCGGCCCCTATCTTAGCCCTGGTCAGGGATTGCACAAGCGCGAGACGCCGTACCCGATTGCCCGAATCGCGTGCGCTCACGCATACTCGCGCGCGCCAGCCGGCATGAAACCGAATCAAGAGCCGCCTTGGTTTTCAATTCGCTGACCTTCGTCGTGTTCTTCACGCTGGTGCTGCTGCTGCACCGCATGCCGTTCTCGTGGCCGACCAAGAAGGTCAATCTGCTCATCGCGAGCTACGTCTTCTACGCGGCGTGGAATCCGCCGTTCGTCATCCTGTTGTGGATCTCGACCCTTGTCGACTGGGTGGTGGCGCGACGCCTGTACGAATCCACGAGCGCCGCGCGTCGCCGCGCGTGGCTGATCGTATCCCTTGCCGCGAACCTGGGTTTCCTCGCGTTCTTCAAGTACGGCGAATTCCTGCTCGCGAACTGGCAGGCGCTTATGGCGTCCGTCGGTGTCATCTGGGTGCCGCCCGAATGGAACATCATCCTGCCGGTCGGCATCTCGTTCTATACGTTCCAGACCCTGTCGTACACGCTCGACGTCTACCTCGGGCGCTCGAAGCCGCTGACGTCATTCCTGGACTTTTCGTTGTTCGTGACGTTCTTTCCGCAGCTCGTTGCCGGCCCGATCGTGCGTCCGGGGCAGCTCGTGCCGCAGTTCGCTGTGCCGCGCCAGGCGACCAGCAGCCAGATGCTGTGGGGCTTCGGTCTGATCATTCTCGGCCTGTTCGAAAAAATCGTGATCGCCGACAGCGGTCTCGCGCAGAGCGCGGATGCCGTGTTCGGGGCGGGCAAGCCGGTTGGATTTGCCGATGCCTGGCTCGGCACGCTCGCGTTCTCCGGGCAGATCTTCTGCGACTTCGCGGGCTATTCGACGATCGCGATCGGCACGGCGCTCTGCCTCGGCTTCGCGTTGCCGGACAACTTCCGCATGCCGTATGCGGCGATCGGGTTCTCGGATTTCTGGCGGCGCTGGCATATTTCGCTGTCCACGTGGCTGCGCGACTATCTCTACATTCCACTCGGCGGCAATCGCGGCAGCGAAGCGCGCACCTACGTCAACCTGATGCTGACGATGCTGCTCGGCGGCCTCTGGCATGGCGCAAGCTGGACCTTCGTGGTCTGGGGCGGCCTGCATGGCCTCTATCTTGCCGGCGAGCGCTGGATTCGCGGCCGCACCGGTGTCGCGGGCGACCCGGTCGGCGCGCTGAACCGCCTCGCGCTCGCGCTCCTGACCTACCTGCTCGTCAATCTCACCTGGGTGTTCTTCCGTGCGGAAACCTTCGAGGGTGCCGCGCGCATCCTGCAGGGCATGGCGGGGTTCGCGACGGAACCGGTCGCCGTGTTGCCGACCGTCTACATGATCAAGGTCGCGGTGATCATCACGGGCATG
>JALYJS010000440.1 GCA_030799345.1 Pseudomonadota bacterium
GGTATCGAGCGCCGGCACATCGCAGCGCCGGAAGAGACTAGCTCGTCATTGGGTGAGCACGCAGCGCGGCGCGCGCTGAAGGCGGCAGGACTGACGCCGGCGGACGTCGATTTCATCGTGGTCGGCACGACCACGCCGGATCTCATCTTTCCAAACACCGGAACGCTTCTGCAGGAGCGTCTCGGCATCCATGGCTGCCCGGCGTTCTCGCTCGAAACGGCGTGCAGCGGTTTCATCTACGCGCTTTCGATCGCGGACAAGTACGTGCGCCTGGGCGAAGCAAAATGCGCGCTCGTGGTCGGCGTCGAGTGCCTGTCGCGCTTCCTCGACTGGACCGACCGCTCCACCTGCGTGCTGTTCGGCGACGGCGCTGGCGCAGTGGTGCTGACGCCGGCCGACGAGCCCGGCATCATCGCGACCCACCTGCACTCCGACGGCAAGTACAAGGATTTGCTGTTCTTCCCGTACGGCGTATCGAGCGGCTTCGAGACGCTCCGCAACAACTCCACCGCGGGCCTGAAGATGGTCGGCAACGAGGTGTTCAAGGTCGCCGTGCGCACTCTCTCGCGCCTGGTGGACGAAACGCTCGCGAAGAACGGCATCGAGCGCAGCGACATCGACTGGCTGATCCCGCACCAGGCCAACATGCGCATCATCCAGTCGGCCGCCGACAAGCTCGGCCTGCCGATGGAGAAGGTCGTCGTGACGGTGCAGGATCACGGCAACACCTCGGCGGCGTCCATTCCGCTCGCGCTCGACACCGCGGTCCGTGACGGTCGAGTTCGTCGCGGCCAACTCCTGCTGCTCGAGACGTTCGGCGGCGGCTTTACCTGGGGGTCCGCGCTGATCCGCTACTGATGCGGAAACCAGCGCCCGCGCCCATGGTCCAACTCGATGTGCTGAGAATGCTCTGTCTGGCGGCGAGCGCTTGCGTCGCGACCACCGCGGCGGCGGAGCAGTTCGTGCTGCCGGCAAACGGCAGTGACATCGTGGGCGAGATGCGTACGGCGCGCATCGACGAGAAGGACACGCTGCTGGACGTCGCGCGGCGCCACGGACTCGGCTATGAAGAGATCAGGAACGCGAATCCTGGCGTGGATGCCTGGCTGCCTGGAACCGGCACCGATGTCGTCGTACCCAAGCGGCGCCTGCTGCCGCGCGCGCCGCGTCAGGGCATCGTGATCAACCTACCGGAACACCGGCTCTACTGGTTTCAGCCTGCAGCGCCAGGCGAGACGCCCACGGTCTGGACGTATCCCGTGAGCATCGGAAAGATGGACTGGAATACGCCGCTCGGCACTACGCGGATCGTCTCCAAATTAAAGGATGCCCCGTGGATACCACCGAAGTCGGTGCGCGAGGAACACGCGAAGCGTGGCGACTTGCTTCCCGCCGTCGTTCCAGCGGGTCCGGACAATCCGATGGGGCGCTACAAGATGGCGCTCGGAATTCCGGGCGGCGCCTACCTTATCCACGGCACGAACCGCCCCGCGGGGGTCGGCATGCAGGTCACGCACGGCTGCATGCGCCTGTACCCGGAGGATATTGAAGCACTGTACGGAATGGTGACGATTGGCACGCCGGTCACGATCGTAAACCAGCCGTACAAATGGGGCTGGCATGACGGCGAGCTGATGATCGAGGTCCACCCGCCGCTGCAGGCGGACGCCGTCGAACCGCCGACTCTGACCGACCTGACGCGCCTGATCGTGGAGGCGACGCGTGCGGCGCCGCTGCCGATCGACTGGAGCGGGGCCGAACAGGTATGGCGGGAAGCGCGCGGCGTACCGACCGTGATTTCGATACCGGGCGCACGCGTCGTCGCGAACGCGGATTCCGCCCCCTGAAAAACAAAAAACCCGCGATGTCGCCATCGCGGGTTTTTTTGTCGTAGTCCGAGATCGATTACTTCGACATCGACCGTTCGAACATGCGGTTCAGCTTCTCGCTGTTCGCATCGCAGCACTGCTGCGCAGCCTGCGCCGCAGACAGGGCCTGGTTGGCCGAGTTCTGCGCCGAGGTGGCGGCCTGCTGGGCAGAAGCGGCGGCGCGGCTGGCGCCGTCCGCTGCGGTCTTTACGCCATCGAGGTCACCGGACAACTTGGAAACCTGCGACTTGAGCGAGTCGACTTCCGCCTGCAAGGGCTTCAGATCGGTACAGCCGGCGCCCAGGGCGATGACGGCGGCAGCGACGCCCACCTTCAGGATGTTGGTCATGAGTTTTTTCTCCACAAGGTTGCATGGAACGTTACAACCCGCTTTCGCGGATGTACGGCGCCGCGTGTTCCTTCCTGTGCACGCGGCTTCGTTACGGATCGTAACTTATCAGCGCAAACGGTGAAAGCACGATGCGCAATGTCGCTGGAAGGCGACAGACATTGCACGTGTTTTCGGCTTCCGCGGAGTTTCCTCCGCGATGAAAGACACGCGCATGAAATGTTGCGCACCGCTCCCGTCGTTCACGCGTGACGCGCATCGTGCGCTCGCCCAATGGGGATGCGCGAGTGTGTTGTGTGAGACGGCGCCGTGTCCGGGTGTCGGTGTGTGCCTACGCGGGGCTCGACCGGTTGCCGCGTGGCATCGGCGCCGATCGGAAGGGGGAAGAGCGGCAGGGCTTGTCAGGACAGCAAGACTGTATATAATCACAGCACCTGATCATTAATACAGGTGCCGCATGACCGAGCTGACCCCCCGCCAACGCCAGATTCTCGAATTCATCCAGGATGCCATCGCCTCGAACGGGATGCCGCCAACGCGCGCGGAGATCGCCCAGGCGCTGGGTTTCCGCTCCGCCAATGCCGCCGAGGAGCATCTGCGCGCCCTGCAGCGCAAGGGCGTGCTCGGCCTGGTCGCGGGTAGTGCCCGCGGCATCGTGCTCAAGGACGCGCTACGCGAACAGATGGGCCTGCCACTGATCGGCCGGGTCGCTGCCGGTCGCCCGATCCTCGCCGAAGAGCATATCGAAGGCCGTTTCCAGATCGACCCTCAGCTATTCAGCCCACGGCCGCATTACCTGCTGCGCGTCAGCGGCATGAGCATGCGCGATGTCGGCATTCTGGATGGCGACCTGGTCGCGGTGCATCGCTCGCCTGACGTGCGCAACCGGCAGATCATCGTCGCGCGCCTCGAGAACGAGGTGACGGTCAAGCGCTATCGCCAGGAAGGCACCGTGGTCTGGCTGATGCCCGAGAACCCGGATTTCGAACCGATCCGCGTCGACCTGCGCAAGCAGTCGCTGACCATCGAAGGCGTGGTAGTCGGGGTGCTGCGGCGCGGCCGCTCGGATGTCATGCAGTGAGCGAGGCGCTCGCCGAACTGCTGCGCCACCCTGCGCTCTGGCAGGGCGGCGTCGGCGGCGAGGTGTCTGCCGTCGTTCCGAGCGGTTTTCGCCGCCTCGACGAGCGCCTGCCCGGTGGCGGCTGGCCGCTGTCCACGCTGGTTGAATTACTGATCCCCTCCGCCGGCATCGGGGAGATCCATCTGCTGTTGCCGGCGCTGCGCCAGCTATCGCTTGCGTCGCCGGGCGAGCCGCGCTGGATTGCGTGGCTTGCGCCGCCGCATCTGCCGTATGCGCCCGCACTCGCCGATGCCGGGCTCGATCCGGCGCGCATGCTGGTGATCCGGCCCCGCGCCGGACTCGACCTGCTCTGGGCGATGGAGCAGGCCTTGCGTTCCGGCGCCTGTACGGCCGTGATGGGCTGGATCGGCGCGGCGGACAACCGCGCTTTGCGCCGGCTGAAGCTCGCGGCGGAAGAGGGGCGCAGTCCCGGTTTCCTGTTTCGTCCGGCGGCGCACCGCGAAGAATCCTCCCCCGCTGCGCTCCGGCTGGTGCTCGCGGCGCATGACGACGGCCTCGACGTCGAGATCCTGAAAAGCCGCGGCGGCATGCCCTCGCGCATCGATCGCCTCTCGATTCACTGAGGACAGCCCAGCATGCTGGAAGGACGCCCGGCAACGCGCGCGCCGGCACCGGAGAGCCATCGGCGGGCACTCGCCGTGGTGCCTCCGGGGATGCCGCCCGCTACCGACGGCGAACGACGCGAGCTATGGCTCGCCGCGCATTTCCCCCGCCTGCCGCTTCATGCCCTGCTGCCGGCGACGGCTTCCGCGCGAGCGGCCGTCGTCACCGCGGAGAACGACCCACGGCGCGGCATCGTTGCCTGCAACGAACGTGCTGCCCGTCAGGGCATCGTCGCCGGCATGGGTCTCAATGCCGCGCTCGCACTGGTGCCCGGGTTGCGGGTCGAGGAACGCCGGCCGGTGGCCGAAGCCGCGCTCCTCGATCGGATTGCGCGTTGGGCATTACGCTTTACGCCTGTCGTCAGCATCGAGCCGCCCTGCACGGTGCTCGCCGAGGTGCGAGGCAGCCTCGATCTGTTCGGCGGCGCGATGGCGCTCTGCCGCCGGGCATTGAGTGGGTTGCACGACGGCGGGCTGCAGGCCGCGCTCGCGCTTGCGCCGACGCCGCGTGGCGCCCTGTGGCTTGCGCGGGCCGATCTCGGGCTGAGCGTCACGCAGGCGAAGGCCCTGCCGGACATCGCCTCGCGCCTGCCGCTCTCCTGCCTGCAGTGGCCGGCGGAGACGGTAACGGCCCTTACCGCACTCGGTATCCGGAATGTCGCGGACCTGCTCCGGCTGCCGCGCGCGGGTTTCGTCGCGCGGTTCGGTCCGCGGCTGCTCGATGAACTCGACGCAGGCGTCGGACGCCGGCCCGAGCCGCGGCGCCGGCACATCGTGCCGGAGCGCTTCGACGAACAGCATGAGCTGCCCGTGGAAACGGATGCCGTGCCCATGCTGCAGCCGGCGCTCGAGCGGTTACTTGCGAATCTTGCCGCCTTCCTGCGCCTCCGCGCGTCCGGCATTCCGGGCTTGCGCGTCGACCTGCTGCATCGGGCCCGGGCACCGACGCGGATCCGCATCGGCCTGGTGCGGCCGGCCGGCGACGCGGCGCACCTCTCCGGTCTCATCGCCGAGCGGCTCGCCCGGGAGCGGCTGCCGGCGGCAGTCACTGCGATCCGCCTGCGCTCCGGTGTCCTGTTGCCGTTGTCGCTGCGCGATGCGGGGCTGTTTGAGCGCGGACAGAGCGCGGATCCGGAGGCGACGGCGCGACTGCTCGACCGGTTGCGCGCGCGGCTCGGCCAGGATGCGGTGTTCGGCGTCTGCCCGGTGCCGGAGCATCGCCCGGAGCGCGCGTGGCGGATCGCCGAACCGGGTGGTACCACGCCCTTGCCCGGGCAATGGCCGGTCACGCGCCCCGAGCGGCCGCTGTGGATGCTGGTCGAGCCGCAGCCGTTCGACAGCTGGGAAGGTACGCTCGTCACCGGTCCGGAGCGCATCGAGACAGGGTGGTGGGACGGCCACGACGTCCGGCGCGACTACTACGTCGCACTCACGCGTTCGGGCGTTCGGCTGTGGCTCTTCCGCGAACGTCCGCCGGGCAGTGGCTGGTTCTTGCACGGCGTCTTCGGATGACGTGCACGACCGTCATGCGCGTGATCCGGCACACCGGCGCGCAGACTTCGCCGGCGGGACCCCCTCGCTCGCTCACCGGAGAAGAACCGGAA
>JALYJS010000449.1 GCA_030799345.1 Pseudomonadota bacterium
ACCTGGGCCGGGGGGCCGTCGCGAAAATGCAGCGCCACGACTGCGGGCGCGGCGAGCAGCGCGGTGACCAAGATGACGGTCGGGGCGGCGCGGCGGCGCGTGGTGCTGGAACGCATGATGCACATCCTCTTCAAGAGGGGACGTACCCCTTCGTTTGCAATCGCAGATCCACCACGCTCCATATAAGCAAAGGGGTGCGTCCCCTTTAGAAGAGGCCCAGGGTCGCGCCTGCGATCAGGATAGCGGCAAGCGACAGCACGGGCACGACGACCGATACCACGAAGATATCGGCATACGACTCGCGGTGCGTCAGGCCGCAGATGACGAGCAGGGTGATCACCGCGCCGTTGTGCGGCAGGGAATCGAGTCCGCCGGAGGCGATCACGGCGACGCGATGCAGCAGTTCGGGGCTGACGCCAACGGCGGTCGCCATGTCGACGAAGGTTTCGCCCATCGCGGCGAGTGCGATGCCGAGCCCACCGGAGGCAGAGCCCGTAATCCCGGCCATGACATTGATGGCGACGGCCTCGGTCAGCAGCGGCTGGTCCGGCCAGAGCGCCACCAGCTTGTCGCGAATGAGCGCAAACGCCGCGAGCGTGGCGATGACCGTGCCGTAGCCGACTTCGGATGCGGTGTTGAAGATGGGCAGCAGTGAACTCATCGTGCCCTGGTTGATCGACTGACGGAGGTCGCGCCGGAGATTCCCGTACAACGCAATCGCCGCGACGCAGGCGATCGCGAGCGCCGCGATCAACGCCCACATGCCGCGCACATCGCCCACCGTCACGCCGCCGAACCGGGGTTCCGCGAGATAGGAAGTGTCCATCGCGGGTATCACCAGTCGGGTGAACACGTAGTTCATGACGATGACCAGCAGCAGCGGCACGAGCGAGAGCAGCAGCCCAGGCGCCGTGCCGGGGTTTCTCTCACCGCCGTTCTCGTTGGCGTGCACGCCATAGCCTTCGCCGGTGGCGATGGCCCTGCGCCGGCGGTAATTCAGCCAGAGCAAGCCGCCTGACAGCATCAGGATGCCCGCCACGATACCGATGACCGGCGCGGCGTAGAGATCGGTGCCGAAGTACGGCATGGGAATGGCGTTCTGTATCGACGGACTTCCGGGCAGCGCCGTCATCGTGAATGTTCCCGCGCCCAGGACGATGGCACCGGGAATCAGGCGCTTGGGCAGGTTGGCCTGGCGGAACAGGCGTGCGGCAACGGGGAAGGCAGCGAAGGCAACGACGAACACCGAAACGCCGCCGTAGGTGAGCACTCCGCAGGCGAGCACGACGGCGAGCATCGCCCGGCTGGACCCGAGCTTGCTCACGATCGCGCGGGCGATGGTCTCGGCCGCGCCCGAATCGGCCATCAGGCGGCCAAAGATGGCGCCGAGCAGGAATACCGGGAAGAACTTCACCAGGAATCCGCCGAGCGCCGTCATGAACACCTGCGTGTAAATGCCGAGCAGGCGGACGTCACCGTCGAACAGCACGGCCAGCAGCGCGAGCAGCGGTGCCAGCACGAGCACCGTGATGCCGCGATACGCGAGCCACATGAGCAGCCCGAGCGAGATCAGGATGCCGACTACGCCCATACCCCAGTCTAAAGGGGACGCAACTCTTTCGCAGGCCGGTAAAGGTTGCGTCCCCTTTTACGCACCCATGGATCAGTCCTCGATCGATTGCCGGTACACGTCGAAGTAGTGATTCATGTAACTCGCATAGGCCGCGCGCGTGACCGTGGCCGCCGGCTTGAACCGTGCCTTGATCTTCGGCACCAGGTCAAACGGGCCCTGCTCGAGGGTGAAATAGGCGTTCATCACCGGCAGGTCCAGCGCGAGCTGCACGTAGCCGCGCAGATCCGCGGGTACATCTCCCGCGTCCTCGAGCGGTATGCGCGTGTCGTTGTACCGCACGGTCAGGTTGCCATTGAATGCACGCGCCGCCTCTTGCAGGCCGAGGCTCTGCACCAGCGAGTAGGCGAGATCCGCCCGGTTCACGCTGCCGTTCGGGTTGAATTTGCCGTTCGACGTGCGGATGACGCCGTCGAAACGGTGCGCGCGGTCCTTGATCGCAGCACCGCGCGCGGTCGTCGCCTCGGCGAAAGGTACGAGCGCGCCATTGACATCGTTGAATGTCTTGTGCCGATCGAGCGGCATGAACTGGCGTATGCCCGCACCGGCCGTCAGGTAGTCCGCGAGCTGACCCCGGGTCAGCGGACTGTCGGGCTTGAACACACCCTTGGCAACTCCATCCACGAGCCGCTCGCGCACCGCAAATTCGATCATGCCCTCGGCGGGGTGGCCTGAAATATCGCTCAGGCCGGTGAATCCGTTGACTTTCCAGGTCTTGAGCCGCACGTTGATCGTCGCGGGCACCGCGGTGCCGTTCGTCACGCCCAACGGATCGAGCGAAACGCCCGACACGCTGCCGATGCCGCGCACGGTCAGCGTCCACACGCCGGGCTTCGCCGGCGCCGACGCCGCGATCGACGGCCCGAGCAACGGCAGGGAAATCGCGGACCCGTAGCGCGTGCCCTGCGGATCGATCAGCACGACCGCAACGGTGTTGTTCGACACGAAGGCGCTGGCGGCCACGCGGACTTCATCCGCCGACACAGTGAACTGCACCGAGCCGCTCGCGCCGACCGGCATGAAGGCGATCGGATGCGTCTGGTCCCGCAGCACGCTGATGTCCGGCACGCTGTTGAACGTGCGGTAC